>JADLFD010000174.1 GCA_020845805.1 Verrucomicrobiales bacterium
CCTCCATCGCCGCCTCGGGCTTGAAGTGAATGTCGGCCACGATCGGAACCCAGCAGTCGCGGGCCCGCAGGGCGTCGACGATGTTCTTCAGGTTCGCGGCGTCCTTCACCGTGGGGGCCGTGATGCGCACGATCTGACAGCCGACCTTCACCAGATCCAGCGTTTCACGCACGCAAGCCTCGGTGTCCATGGTGTCGCAGGTGATCATGGACTGCACGACCACCGGCCGGTCGCCCCCCATGACCACGCCGCCACGCGCCGGGTCCCCCACCGTCACCTCGCGGGTCGTCCGCCGCTGAAAGACAAATGCCGAATCGCAATAACGCATGAGTGGTTCGACCAGCACACCCAGGGCTCCGCACTTCCTCTCCACGCCCAGGCATCCCGGCGAACCCAGAGGCTAAGCATGCACGACGCGGTGTCAAACCAGGCGCCGACGCCGCCGATCGCACGGGCACCCCCCCCCTGCACCCGACCCAGATCCGCCCGGGGAACCCGAGAAACTCTGCAACCCTGCCCGCCGTTCCCCGTTTCCCTGGAGCGTATGAGTCGTTATCGGACCTCCCTGGGATGGACCTCCTCCCTGCGCCCGTCGTGCTGCCGACGGCGGTCCGCGTGCCCTCCGCGAGGTCTCATCCTCTACTTCTATGAACTCCCTGAATCCCCTTGTGCTCCTGGCCTTTGCCCTGACCGCCAACCAACTCACCCCCGGCAGCTTCGCCGCCACGAGCGTCTGGGACGGCGGCGGCGCCAACGCGCTCTGGGCAACCGCCGGCAACTGGTCGAACAACACCCTGCCCGCCAGCGGGAATGACGTGTTGATCGGATCCGCCTACGGCTCGGGCAAGACCATCACGCTCAGCGGCGCCCGCTACGTGAACAGCGTGACCTTCAGCAATGCTTCGGGTGTGACGCTGGTGGCTTCCACTAGTCTCGCGCTGGGCGGCCACATCCTGCACGTGGCCACCGGCGACTTCACCGCCAAGGGCAGCGGCCTCACCACCGTCGATTGCCGGGTCAACCTGGCGTCCCCCGGGACCTTCCACATCGGCACCGGCCGGAAACTCGAGTTCAAACGCTCCCTCCAGGGCGCTCCCCCTCCCACCGACCCCTTCTACTTCCTCTACGCCGGCATTCACAAGACGGGCGACGGCGAATTGATCCTCGGCGGAACCAACACCTTCGGAGGAGTGCTGTTTGTCGAGGATGGCAAACTCAGTGTCACCACCAGCAACGCACTGCCCTACACGGTCCTGTATGTGCGGGGTCACCCCTACGACCCCACGGAACTTCACTTCGGCACAGGGGCGACCCCCAACATCAACTATCTCCTCCTCGAAGGGGAAACCGTGGTCACCGGCGGCTCGAACGCAAAGCTCTACGTCGGCGGTATCGGGCTCCGCGATCAGGCGGATGTCGACCTGGTCCTCGCGGGGTCCGCGGACGTGCTGGTGGACGACGGCGCCGAGGCCATCCTGCGGCGCAACAACACCTTCACCGGGGACATCACCTTCGGTTACGGCAGCGTGCTCACTGTCGAACACGACCCGGGCCTGGGCTCCGCCGGCAACACGCTGCACTTCAAGGAAAACGCGGAACTGGTGGTCGATGACCTCGACGGCCTCACCGCCTCCCAGCGCACGCTGCTGGTGGACACCAACGTCCAAGCACTCCTCGAGATCCGCGGTGAGTTGGGCTGCCACCTCGCCGGCCCCGGAACGGTGGTCATCAAGATCGAGGGCGGCGGCACCATCGCCCTCGACGGAAACAACCAGGCGTTCACGGGACGCCTTTTCTCCAACAAGCATCTGGAGGTCACGCATCCCGATGCCTTCGGTGACGCGGACCGCATCATTCTCGAGGCGGGGAAGGACATCCTGTTCGAGGAGCACATCGACGCGCCCGGCACGGATCTCGAAACCTCCAGCGGTTCGCTGATCACGCTCAACAACCGGAACGTCACGCTGCACCACCTCCGCGTGGGCAGCGGCAACGACACCACGCTCCAGCTCTCCGCGGACGCCACGGATCGCACGCTTCACCTGCAGGACATCGTGTTCGTCGGGGCCTCGGGCAATCTGGATATCGAAGGCTGGCTGGGTAGCGCCGTCGGATCCATCGGTGATCGGGTCGAGGTCTCTGGATCGCTGTCCAACTCCGATCTCCAACGCATCCGTCTGAACGGATTCGCCGTCAAAAAGCTCAACGGGGAACTGGTCTACGCCCAGTGAGTCCCCTCCGGTTTTTGCGCGCGGCGCCGGCGTCAGCGACCGGGCCCACCGTCACTACCCGTTACCAGTCCAAACCCAGTCGTCCGAGCGCCGCGCGCAACTCGATCATGTCCCACAGATCCAGAGTCCCGTCATCGTTCGCCACCGCCAGGGTGCGTCCATCCGGACTGAACCTTGGCCGCGTGGCGGCGCCGTTGTTGCCCAGGGCCGCCAGCTTCGCCACCACCTCGCCCTCCGGCACCCGCGCGAGATACACGTCCGCCGAGATGCCCACCGCGAGCAACCGTCCGTCCGGCGCGAAGCCCGGTACCGACGACGTGTCCGGCACTTCCGCCTGCAATCGGATCTCATTGGACCAGCGGCCCACCTCCACCACGCGGAACGCGCGTTCGCCCGAGACCGCAAGCCAGCGGCCGTCGCGGCTGAAATCCACCAGACCCAGCGGACCCACGTCCAGGGTGCGTTCCACCGTCCACTCCGACGTCGACCACACTCGCGGCGAAAGCCCGTGCGCCTTGTCCATCCCCGTGCTCTGGATCACCAGCCAGCGGCCGTCGGCGCTGAAGGTGGCCGTCATCGCCTCGGGCTCGGATTCCAACCGGCGCACCACCGCTCCGGTCGCAGCGTCCAACACCACCACGGTGCCCGGCTGCCGCTGAGTCAGCGCCACCCAGCGCCCATCCGCGCTCACGTCGCTGACCAGGAAACCGGGTTCGGGGAACATCGGCCGCGCGGGACCCAGCCGGACTCGGTCCGTGCCGTCCACATCGAAGGATCGGACCTCCACCCCGGACGTTCGATCGGCCACCCACAGGGACCGGCCGTCGGGAGAAAACTGCACCGAACATTCCAGCGGCGCGTCGGCGTCGCCCGCGGCCGGACGCCGAGGCCACCAACCTGCCCAACTCCCGCGCTTCACGTCCACCAACCCAATGCCGCGGAAAGTCGCCACTACCAGCCAGCGCGGGTCCGGATGAAAATCCATCATCCCGGTCAGGGTCGCATCCGCTCCCACCACCGCCGGGGCCAGTCGTTTCACCACGGTGACGCGGTCGATCTCCGCCCAGGCCGCCTCGGTCCACTGCCGGCCCATCACCGCACGATCCCCGGCCGCGCCGATCACCAAGTCCGGCTCCGGCCCCGTGTCCTCGATCACCAGATGCGCGTCCCCCGTCATCCCGTCCCACACGCGCAAGGTCGAATCCGAGCTGCGGCTCCACAGCTGCCGTCCGTCCCCGGAGTACACCAGGGCAGTGATCCGGGACCGATGCCCGCGCAATTCGCGTCGCACACGCCCGTCCCGCGCACCCAGCACCACGAGATTCCCTGAGGACGTGCCCACAGCGAGTTCCTCGCCATCCGGACGCCACGCTAGCGCTTCGGCCGGCCCAACGTCCGGCGAAACCCAGCGCACCCCCGCGCCCTCGATCTCCACCACCGAGACCAAGGAAGTGGCGGAGGTCACCGCCACTCCCAGCCCGTCGGGGGACACGCGAACCAGGTTGGTGACCCCCAGGCCCGGCCACTGCCGCACCCGTTCTCCC
>JADLFD010000175.1 GCA_020845805.1 Verrucomicrobiales bacterium
AATCAGGGGCTGATCAGCATCTCCACCAACTCCACGCTCTATCTCGCCGGCGCTTCCCTGACCAATGAAGTCGAGGGCCGGATCCTCCAGGCCGGAGGACAACTCCGCGGGAACTACCGCGAGTCGTTCGAGAACCGTGGTGAATGGTCAGTGCCCGGCGCCGGCGCGCTGGCGGTCTCCGGACTGATCGTTCGCCAGGCCGGCCGATTGACCGTGGACCAGGGCGATTTCGAGTTCTGGGGCGGCACGGTGGAGTTTCTCATCGGGTCGACGAACCGGGGAACCGGCCGGCTCCTGCTCAGCTCCAACCCGGCGCGAAGCGGGGCGCCTCTGCGGTTCGACTCGGGCTTGGTGATCTCCAGCGGTGTGCTGACCAATGAAGCGGACCAGACCTGGTCGAACCTGAGCCTCCAGCAGGGCACCATTGAAGGGGCGGGGACGTTGGTGGTGACGCAGCAATGGATGGCGGGCAACTCCAGCCTGCTGGGCACGGGGTCACTCAGACTTCCCGTTGGTTGCACGGTACTCGTGCCCGCCTCCCGCTACCTGGTGCTGGAGCGATCCGTCGAAAGCGACGCCGACTGGCTGTTCGATACCAATGCCTCCATCCTGATGGGGAAGTCGACCTTCCGTTCGCGGGGACAGATCGAGCTCCGCGGAGGCGCCCACTGGCGCGCCTCATCGGGCGTGGAATCAGGATCCCTCGAGATCCACGGAACCTTGCGCAAGACGGGAGTCGATCGCTCGATGATCAGCGGAGTCGGGATCCGAAATCTGGGCCGCCTTCTGATCGAGGCGGGTTCACTTCAGGTCGCCAGCCGCGTCAGCAATGCCGGGCGCATCCACGTCGAGCTCGGTGCTACCCTGGAATGGCAGGCCTCCGCGGAATACGATGCCGCGTCCTACCTGGGAGGACCGGGGTCGGTGGTCTTTGCCTCGGGATCGCACGATCTGCTGGGCACCTTCGAGCCCCTCGGCCCCTGGCGCGTCGAATCCGGGGAGGTGCGTGTCCGCCGCCCGATGCCCCCGACCACGCGCGTTCACACGAGGTCCGGTCGAGTCACGCTCGATCAACCTCAGACGTTTGCCTCGATGGATCTGGCGCAAGGCGAGTGGACGTTCGCCCACGACGTGACGCTGACGGAGTCCGGCTCCTTGTCGGCCACCCGCCTGCGTGGCCCAGGGCGCTGGATCATCGCCACCAATGCCTCCGTGTCGGTGGCCTCCTCGAGTGCGACGCTGGAACTCGAATGCCTGAACCAAGGTCGGCTTGAGCTGGCTCCAGACACGCTGCTGCGTTTCGGAGGCGCGCGATTGGTGAACTGGGGTGAGTTGACCCTGATCGGCGCAGCCACCTTCCTGGGGACTGGTGGCTCCACCAACGACGTGCTCAATCACGGGCTCTTCCGTGCCGGCACCAACACGCTGCGCTTCAGTTCGGTCGGATTTTCCGCGCTCGGCCGCCAGATCCTCCAACCCGCCGAAATCTCCCTGGATCGCGGGACCAATGCCACGGACTGGATCATGCCCGCGGGTGGTCGAACGGTGTTCAACGAGTCATTCCGTCATCTGCCGGGAAGTCATCTGGGCGGCGCCGGTGACGTGGAGTTTGCGCGCGGAACACAGGACGTGGCGGGACACATGTCCGTCACGGGCACTCTCCGCTTTCAAGGAGCCGACGTACGGTTTGCAGAAGGATTCACCAATCTCGCGCCCACTCGCCTGAGCTCCGGCAGCGTCCTCCTTGCCGGCACCAACCTCTGGCGCGACCTGACTTTTGCAGGTGGCCGATTGGCGCCTCAGGAACTCCTGCGGCTCAGCCGGTCCCTGGACTGGACCGCTGGTACGCTCGAGGGCGCCGGTCGCCTGCGCATCGAACCGACGGCGAGCGCCCAAGCGCGTGGATACGGCGGGCAGGCCCTGTCCTCCACGTTGGAAGTCGCAGGCACATTCTCCATCACCAACGACACCCGCATCGCCTTTCGAGAGGGCGCTCTGCATGTGGTGCCCGGCGGAGTTCACGACCTGGGGGCCGCGGTGGCCTACTGGAACTCCGGGAACGCGTCAGGCGCGCTTTGGAACGAGGGCCTGATTCGCAAAACCGGGCCCGGCGTCGTCGACCTGGATCTCGAGATCGGCGGAGAAGGGGAATGGAAACTGCAGGGCGGTCGCCTCGATCTGGGATCGGCAACCCGGTTGGCCGGTGCCTGGTCCATCGCCACCGACACCGAGTTGCGCCTCGAGGGAGCCACGAATCGCATCGCCACCGGTGCCTCATGGGCCGGCGACGGGACCATCCGCGTCACCCGCGCGGGAACCTTGCAGCTGGAGGCGGACACCGATTTCGGATCCCTGGAGGTGGTGCTCGCCGCCTCGCTGCAGGTGTCCGGGGAGCATGCTCTCCGCTCGGGAATCGACGGCAGTCTCTCGCTCACGGGACCGAGCATCACGGTGGAGGGCCCGGTGGAGGTCGCGGGCAACCTGGAGATCGGGGCCGCCACGACCGTCCGGATCGATGACGAACTCCGCCTCACGACGGGCGCGACATTGACCAATCGTGGGCGGCGCGATGCGCAGAACCGGAGCAACGTCCGCGTGCGGGGATTCCCCTCGTTGGGTGGGACGGTGTCCGGCATTCCACCGGACGTCATCCCCGCATCTTCGCCGCTCCGACTGGTGCCGGGCGGTGCCGATCGACTCACAGTGCTGGGTCTCAGCCACCGGAGCACCGACACTCCAGGAAGATGGCACCTGAATTGGTGGTGCGCCGCGGGAGTGGCGACGCGGATCGAGTCCAGCACCGACCTGGCCGTATGGCATGAGCTGGTGGAGATCCCGGCGGCGGCGAACGCGGGATGGCACGCCGTGCCGGTGGAGGCCGCGGACGAAGAGACGCGCTTCTTCCGGATCCGGGAAACGGAGTGGTAAGATGCCGGCGGATGGAGATCATCCCTCCCCGGTGCGTATTCTCGTGGTGGAGGACGAAGAAAAGGTGGCGGGCTTCCTGGCGGAAGGCCTGCGGGAACAGGCCTTCGCCGTGGACCTCGCCACCGATGGCGAGGAGGGCATCTACCGTGCGCTTAATACCGCGTACGATCTGATCCTCCTCGACGTCATGCTGCCCAAACGGGACGGATTCTCGGTCCTCCGCGCCTTGCGGCAGGCAGGGCAGACGACGCGCGTGATGATGCTGACCGCCCGGGACGCGGTGGCCGACCGGGTCCATGGGTTGAACGAGGGAGCGGACGATTATCTCCCCAAGCCGTTCGATTTCGACGAACTGCTCGCGCGGATCGCCGCGCTCCTGCGGCGTCCTCCCACTGCGGTCGCCGAGGAACTTTGGTGCGCGGACCTGAGACTGAATCGGCGAACGCGGGAAGTGGTTCGGGGTGATCTGCCCATCGAGGTGTCGGCCAAGCAGTTCGCCGTGCTGGAGTATCTGATGCTGCGAAAGAACGAGGTGGTGGATCGCAGCCAGCTGGCTGAGCACGCGTGGGACGAGGATCTCGATCCGCTCAGCAACGTTATCGACGTGACGGTGCACCACCTGAGATCGCGCATCGACAAGGGACACCACGTCCGGCTGCTGCACACAGTGCGCGGTGTGGGCTATGTGCTGCGCGAAGGGAAGGGGACCTGATGCTCTCGCTGCGAGCACGCGTGGCCCTCGGCGTTGGCCTCCTCGTGGTGGCCGCCCTGGTGGCGTTCGCCTCGCGCTTCTACCAGGTGACCCTGGAATGGACGCAGCAGAACGCCCTCGAACTGGCCAAGGACAAAACCATCCGGCTCGGCCGCTGGGTGCCCACCGATCGCCCTGAGTTCGAGGAGGCCGCGCGTTCCGCCTTCGAGGACGCGGTTCAGGGGTTCCACGGCGCCGTTCTGCCCGCGAGCGGGGTCTTCGACCGCCGTCAGGCTTCCCGCTACTTCCCTGAGGGCGACTTCTCCGTCCCCAGCACCTGCCTTACCAACGCGGAACCGTGGCGTGAACCGCACGCTTCGATCCGGGAGGCCGCCAACGGCGAACGCTACGCCGCGGCCTGGTATCCGATCGGTCACGGTCCCCGGCTCTCGCAACCGCCCGCCGGGTGGACGGTCGCCGCGGTGCCCCTCGCCGATCTCCAACGGCGCACCACCGCGCTGCGCGGAAACATGATCGTGCGCATCCTCTCCATCGCCGTCAGCATCACCGTGCTGGCATACCTCCTGGTCGGACTCTGGACCCGCTCCCTCACCGTGGCGGCGGAGTCGGCGGAGCAGTTGAGCCAGGGCGAACTGGGCATGCGCGACCTCGCGGTGCCGCGGGGAGAAGGGGAGCTGCGCCGCCTGGTGCTCGCCTTCAACGCGCTGCTGGAACGCCTGCGCCAGCTGCACGCCGTCCAGCAGCGTTTCGTGGCGGATGCCGCCCACGAGCTCCGCACGCCCCTGACCATCCTTCGCGGCGAGATCCAGGTGGCGCTCCGCAAGGAGCGCGACCTGGGGCGCTACCAGGCGGTCCTGCACAGCAATCTCGAGGAGGTGGTCCGGCTTTCCCGGCTCACGGACAATCTCCTGGCGCTCGCCCGGGCCGACGCCGGGGAAGGGCTCCACCAGTCCTCGCGACTCTGTCTCCGCGCCGCCTGTCAGTCCGTGTGCGAGAAGCTCGGACCGATCGCCGAACACGCCGGCATCCGGTTGTCCACGGAAGGGGCGGAGCAGGCCGAGATCCACGGGGACCCGGTGGCGATCGAACGGATCGTCGTCAACCTGGTGGAGAATGCGCTACGGCATTCGGAACGAGGCGACGCGGTGCGCGTGCAAATCACCGACTCCGCGCAAGTGGCGGCGATCGAGGTGGTGGACGAAGGGACCGGAATCCCTCCGGAGCACCTGCCTCGGATCTTTGACCGGTTCTACCGCGTCGAATCCGCGCGCACTCGCGACTCCGGCGGGGCCGGCCTCGGGTTGGCCATGGTCAAGGCCCTCACGGAATTGCATGGCGGACGCGTGGCGGTGCGCAGCGATTTCGGCGCCGGTGCCACCTTCTTGGCCGAGTTCCCCAAAGGGCCGCGTTCACGCGCCACGTAAGCCTGACCCGGCGTTCGCGCTTCCGCCGCAGAACGCGAGTGCCGGCCTGGCCATCGCGCTCCCCGACCGGAGATCAGGGTTGCAGCATCACTCGCACAAAACGTTGCGAGGGCGCCGCGAGGGGCAGGGGAATCCGCGCCGTGCTCTCCACCTCCACCGCCGTGACCTCCGTCCCCGCATCACGCCAGAGGGGGTCGGTCAGCGTGTCCGTCGTCTGCAGGAGGTAGCGACGCCCCGGTCGCGAGATCCAGCGCACTTCCAAGGTGTCGTCCGCCCTGCGCTGAGCGCTCAGAATTCGGGGCGGTTCGTTCTCCGCGCGAGGTGCGGCATTGGCCGCCCCGGGGGTGGGCTGCGACAACTCCTGCACCGGGCCGGTGGATCCGTCCGGCCAAAGCCCGAGGGCACGGTCGGTCACCCCCACGCCCAACGCGGTCTCGACCACGACGTCGCCCCGCGCCGATCGCAACGTCAACAGCTCGCCGCCGCGATCCAGTCGGAAGGGAAGATGCCAGGAAACGCCCGGTTGAGTCTGGTTCGGTTCGCCATCCGCCCACAGAAGCAGAAACGCGCCGGGCTCAAGTCGGGTGCCTGGGGGAAACACAAACTGATCCGGAACTGCCGCCGTGTCGGTGAGCCACCACCCTGACAAGTCCACGGCGGCCGAGCCTGTGTTGTGGAGTTCCAGCCAGTCTTCGAAGTCGTCATCGGCCGGGTCCCGCACACTCGAGGCATTGGCCGCCATCCACTCGTTGAAAACCACGGAGGAAACGGGGATGGCGGTGTTGCCGGTGTAGTGGACGCCCAGCGTCACGGGTCCGCCGGAAATCACCGCACCCGTCGCGTCACTGGCCGCCACGGCCAGCGTGTTCGTCCCCGGGACCAGCGGCAGGCGCGCGGTCCATCGCGTCAAGGCCTCCCAGGTGACGGCCAGCGGGAATCCGTTCACCGTGATCTGCACTGCCTCGATCGGAGCCGTGCCCGTGAGGGTGAGCACGGCGTTGGTCGTGGTGGCGGGGGTTCCCGTGTCGACGGTGAACGACGACGCCACGGTGGCCAACTGTTCCACCAAATACGCGCGACGTGACGCCAACCACGCGCGCACCGGTTCGGGAGCGGCCAGTGTACCCCCGCTGCTTCGCGTCACGCCGGCGCGCACCAGCGCCGCGTGAGTCTCCGTCAGGCGCGCCCGGACGCGCTCCGGTCGCAGCGGGCCTTCCACCGCGTCGCGGATGGCCCGCCAGTAGGCGCGCTGGAGCAGGGGATCCCGGTACATGCGCCCGACCACGGGGTCGCGGTTGCCCTCCCCGAACGGGGCCGTCCCGCGGTACATCAGCGGCGAGCGCGGCGTGTACCCATGCTGGGCAGAAGCCAGCATCACCCAATCGACGTCCCAGATGAACAGGCGCCACCGTCCCCCGGGAGCGAAATGGGCATACATGTTCTTGCCGATGTCGTAGCCCCAGGCGTCGAGATTCACCACGATGTTCTCGGTGGCAAACACACGCATCCACTCCTCGTAATCCACCAGCGACGCCAGCACACCGGGATATCCGTCGCTGGCGCTGGCGTTCGCAGCTCCCACCAGGTCGAGCAGTGCACCATAGTCGTGAGGGGCGTCGGTGCCGCGCTGGAGCCAGTTCCATCGATAGCGACGCGGCACCAGCTGCCCACCGGTCCCGCGATAGGCCTCCAGCCGTGGCGCTCCGACGTGCGTGAGTCCGAGTTGATCGTCGAATTCGAACCACTGCTCGATCTTGTAGAGCGCACCGTCCGAAGCGCCCGGAACCCAGCTGTCCACCAGATCCTTGTTCACCTGCTGCGCATCCTCGAAAACGCTGCCCCGGGTCGTCTCGGTCACCCCATTGACGTGCAGCCGGACATACCGGCGGTGGTTGAAGGGAATGCCCAGCTCGCGCGCGATCCAATAGGCCATCGGCTCCTGCTGCGCGGTCGCGTCGCGGCCCGGCCAGTCGAGAACGACTTCCGTCGCGCCCAGGAACGGCTGCGGCCCCGGGAAATGCAGGACGTATCCGCACAGACCACTGCTGGGCCCGCTGTACCCAGGAGAAATGTGCGGGCTGCCCGCATAGAGTCCGCCCACCCCATGAACCACACGCTCGTCATTGTAAACAAACGTCACCGGCAGCGGCGCGTTGTCGAGCGGCGGTCGCGTGCTCCAGCGCTGACGCGTGGCCTGTGTCATCCAGATCCGATACGTGCCCAGTCCGGCAACCGGAACGGATTCCCCCACGCGAATCAGTGCCTCCGCCTCGGGAAAGGTGCGGATTCGGGCTGCCGTCGAAGCGTCCCGCGCCTCGATCCGGAACGCGTGCAAGGTTCCCGCCACCGCCCCCGGCACGGTGGCGCTGTACCACCCATCGCCCGCCACCCGGTCACCGTCCTCGCCCCGGTCGTTCATGTCCTGAAAGACCTCGATGGGCGACGGATCCATTCGTCGACGCAACACCACGCTTCCCACGCCATCAGGATCCTCCACACGGGCGGTGATCACACAGGGCACGCCCGCCGGCGGCAGGACCGGGAAATGCCCGATCTCCGCGATGGTTGGCGGCGCCGAACTCGAGGCCCGGCTGTTCGAACGCCCCGGAGTGCCCAGGGCGGTGGGGAGTGTCAAAGTGACCGGCGCATCCAGCCCATTGCCGCGCAGGCGCAGAAGCACCGAAGGATCCCCGCGCAACCACCGGATCCGTGCGCTCAACACTGCCGTCACACCCGCAGGGACCGGGGTGGTCAACGGTGTCTCCACGCGGTTCGCTCCGGAATCGCCGCGCCCGCGCGCCACCAAACGCAACGCCGCGGTCTCGGAACTCCATCGCGACTCACCCTGCGTCCCACGAAAGGTCCATCCCGTGACACCCTCGTCAAACGTGCCGTTAGCGAGGCGATTGGCGCCGTTGCCCACCGTGACGCGCACGTCGTCCACCAGATACTCGCCTTCCCCCAGGGCAAACACCTGGAGTTGGTCGGCGGTGCCGACGCCCAACTCCAATCGGCCCGTGACCTCGATCGCCGTCCACGTCGCCTTGGTGCTCTCCTCGGAGTCCTGCCAGTCTCCGCCCAGATATCCGCGTGACCTGGCATCCACCCGTTCCAGGCTGCTGCCACCCCCATCCGACCAACGCCCCCACTCGCCTCCCGTGCTGTAGACGACCTCGGCCTCCAGGACGTTCACGACGGTCTGCACCTGCGACCCTGCGGGGCCAGGGATCCGTCGACTCACGGGGCGTTCCAGGGCGAGGCGCTCCCCACGATTGGAAAGATTCCCCTCGTACGGCCCCAGGACTCGAGCCGAGGGAAGGTCCGAATGCAGGTTGCGCAACCACACCGGGTCCCTCGCCACGACCAAATACTCGCCGGGCTTAAGCCGGGTGCCCGGCGGAAACGTGAACTGGATTCCATCGACCAACTGCCAGCCGGAGAGATCGAGCTCCATGGCGCCGCGGTGGAAGAGTTCAACGAACTCCCCATGCTCCTGCGTGTCGGATGGCGGAGGGTGATACTGGATCTCGTTGAAGATGACGTCCGCCATCTCCGGCTCGGCGTGGTCCGTCCCCGGAGTGCGCTGTTGGAGCGGCACCCATTCCGACGGCACGGACTCGTCGCGTCGGTACGTCACACCTTCAAGGCAGGGCCCAAGCCGAATGGCATCCACACACTCGGCGCCATCGGGAGTCAGAAGCAGAAGTTCCTCGCCCACCCCCGCCAACTCGACCCCGTCGCGCGCGCTCAACTCCAGCACCGTGGCCTCGCCCGCCGCGAGGATCGTCCCCGGCGCCACACTCCTCCGATAGCCCAAGGCCGGGACCACCACCTCCAGGCCGCTCAGATCGTGCGGAGTCGAACCCCGGTTCACCAACTCGACCATGGAACCGCCGGCGGTGAAGGGAAGGACGCGAAACTCTCCAATGCGGACATCGCCTCGCTCCCACGCGGTCGCGGGGTCCTCGATCCCCGGCGATCCCCCGACGCGCGCGCTGCGATTCCAAGCCCGCGGATCTCGCTCGCCATAGGAAGGCTGACTCAGGACCAGGGACAGCCCGGCGCCATCCGTTCCCGCCGGCCAGGGCGCTCCCGGCCGATACTCGGCCTCCAACAAGATGGCTCCCTCCGGACGCAGGAGTCGCACCGTGCCCCCTCCGTTGGACAATCGGCCCGTGAACGGTCCCAGCACGGTCCCGGCCCCCAGCCCGCTCACCACCACCAGGTCTTCCGGGGCGCGGGCCACGATGATTCGTCCACCCGCCGGCACGACTGTCCCGCTGGGAAACTGGAATTCAATCTCCCCGGCCAGGCGGTGCCCGGCGAGATCCTCAGCGATGAGTCCGCTGTTCCGGAGTTCGACGAACTCAAGGTCGCGACCGTCGTCGCGCACCACGGGGTGATACATGATCTCGGTGATGGACCAGCTGGTCCGTCGACTGCTCGGGCCCGGGATTTCGGACGCCACCAGCCAGCCGGACCCGAATATCAGATGCAGCGTCAGGGCAAGCCGCACGCCGGCCATGCCCAACCGCCGGAGCAAACCGGGGCCGGTCTGCGCACGAACCCACGCGGAGAAGGGACCGCTTCTGCAGGAAGATGGACTTGCGGCCAGTACCGGAGTAGAAGGGCCTTCGTCGATCGCACCACCGCGTATGCGCTTCCCCACTCGCCTGGATTGGCTTCGTGTCGTCGCTACTGCTGCCTTTCTCCTCCCCGCCGTGCCAGGCGTCCTTTCCGGCGCGGACGCCGCGGAGGGCGACCCCAAGCCCGACTTCCCGCCCCACACCGAGGTGCTCAAGGACTTCGAGCAGGTGGTCTCCTCCATCGATCGCGCCCCGAGCCTGCTCCAGATCTGGGTACGGCGTAAGGACAACCAGATGCTGGCGGTGTTTCCCGAGAAGTTCGCCGAGAAGAAGTTTTTCATCGCGCTGACGGTGGCCAGCGGAGAGAGGTACGCCGGCCTTCAAGCCGGTGACATGTACGTCTATTGGCGCCGTGTGGACAAGCGCATGGTGCTCGTCGCACCGCAATTGGATGTCCGCTCCACCGGCGAAGCCGAGTCGCGCGCCAGTGTGCAACGGCTGTTCACAGACCGCGTGATCGTCGATGTCCCCATCCTCGCGCTCGTCCCGGGGCAGGGCCCGGTCATCGACATGGACGGCCTGTTGGTGGGCGAAGCCGCAAAATTCTTCGGCGGCATGGTCGGGAGCGCGAAGACGCAATTGGCCACGATCAAGACGGCCAAGGCGTTTCCCGGCAATGTCGAGCTGGCCTTCGAACTGCCCATGGCCAACGGGATCCTCAAGTCGCTCCACTACTCCATCAGCGAGATCACGCCGAACCCGGCGTACCGGACACGTCTCGCGGATGAACGCGTCGGTTACTTCACCACCAGCTTCAGCGACCTCGGGAAATACCAGGCCGAGGAGGACCAGGTTCGCTACGTGAACCGCTGGCACCTCGAGAAAGCGGATCCGAACATCAAAGTCAGCCCGCCCAAGACGCCCATCACGTTCTACGTCGAGTCCACCACGCCCATCCGCTACCGCCGCTGGGTGCGCGAAGGCGTGCTGATGTGGAACAAGGCGTTCGAGAAGGTCGGCTTCGCCAACGCGATCGAGGTCTATTACCAGGACGCCGCGACCGGAACCCACATGGAGAAGGATCCGGAGGATGTCCGCTACAATTTCGTGCGCTGGCTCAACAACAACGTGGGCACCGCCATCGGTCCCAGCCGCGTCGACCCGCTCACGGGCCAGATTCTCGACGCCGACATCATCCTGACGGACGGCTGGATCCGGCACTACTGGCGCCAGTTCAATGAGGTGATTCCCACGCTGGCCCTCGAAGGCATGAGCCCGTCCACGCTGGCCTGGCTGCAGCAGCGCCCCCAGTGGGATCCGCGCGTCCGGCTCGCACCTCCCTCCAATCGCGGCGCCGTCATCGCCTCGCTGCTCGCCCGTGGCGCCCTCCCCTACGGCGGCCATCCCATGGCCTCGGTCGATCCCACGCTGGTCGGCAACAACGACTACGACGGCTTGGTGGGGCGCACCAGTCAGTTCAACGGACTTTGCCGCGCCGCGGAATGCCGGGCCCTGGATCTCGCCGCCATGCGCTTCTCCTTCGAGTTGTTCGCCGATGCCCTTATCGCCGAGTCAGCCCCCGCCGCCAAGAAGGAGGACGACAAGGAGAAGGAGAAGGACCAAGGCCAAACCAATCAGGTCGACCAAGCCAAGGGCGCAGCCCCCAAGAAGGAGGAGAAGAAGGGCGAGGATCCCAAGGATCTCCTGGATGGTGTGCCGGAATGGTTCGTCGGCCCGCTCATTGCGGATCTCGTAGCCCACGAGGTCGGGCACACGCTCGGCCTGCGCCATAATTTCAAAGCCTCGAGCATCTACTCGCTCGAGAAGATCAACAGCGCCGAAATCAAGGGGAAGAAACCCTTCGCCGGCTCCGTGATGGACTACCTGCCCGTGAATATCTACCAGTGGGAGGACCGCGAAAAGCAGGGCGACTACGGTATGATCGACATTGGGCCCTATGACCACTGGGCCATCGAGTACGGCTACTCGCTGGGCGACAAACCAGAGGATCTCAAGGCCATCCTCAAGCGCGCGTCCGAACCCGAACTCCAGTTCGCCACGGACGAGGATACCATGGGCCCCGATCCGCTGGCCCGACGCTACGATTTTGCCGCCGACCCTCTCGCCTACGCCCGCCGCCAGATGGAGCTCGCGCATCACCAACGCGGCCGGTTGCTGGACAAGTTCGTGAAGGACGGACAGAGCTGGTCGCGCGCACGGCAGGGCTACGAGATGACCCTCGCCCTCCAGACCCGAGCCCTCAGCATCATGTCGGGCTGGCTAGGCGGCGCGTTCGTTAACCGCGACAAGAAAGGCGACCCCGGCAATCGCGCTCCCATCGAGGTCATCCCGGTGGCGCGCCAGCGCGAAGCCCTGACCTTCATCCTGGAAACAGCGTTTCGGGACAACGCCTACGGCCTCAATCCCGAGCTGCTGCGCCGCATGACGATCGACAAGTGGCTGGACGATTGGGTCCGTGCCTTCGAGGACCCCACCTGGCCGGTGCACGATCGCATCATGGGCATTCAGGCCCTCGTCCTCACCCGCCTCCTTAACCCAGGGACCCTGGGCCGCGTCTATGACAACGAGTTCCTCGTTCCCGCCAAGGAGGACGCCGTCACGCTTCCCGAGGTGCTGCGCGCCGTGGATTCGGAGATCTGGTCGGAACTCGATCGCAACGGCGGCACGTTCTCGGATCGTGAACCGCTGATCTCCAGCCTGCGCCGCAATCTCCAACGCGAACACGTCGAACGCCTCATCGACCTCAGCATGCCGGCGTCCTGGGGACAGGCCTCACACAAGCCGATCTCCACCCTCGCCCTCCTGCAATTGCGCCAGCTGAGCGAGCGCATCGGCAAAACCACGGAATCACGCAAGGAAGCGAACGCTCTGGATGCCTACTCGCGCGCGCACCTCACTGAAGCCAAACTGCGTATCGACAAGGCCCTGGACGCGGGCTACGTGCTCAACGCGGGCGGACTGGGCGGCGGTGGAATCCAATACCTGATCCTCGGCCAGACCAACGCCATCCCGACGGCACGGTAGGCTCCCTGCGACACCCACGGCGCTCGAACGTATCGTCCGTGCGGTCAGGACGGGACGGCCATCGGCCCGATCCGGCTGAACTCCGGGTCGGGGACAACCTTCGCCAGGCATTCCCGCGCCGTCCCGGCCCAGCCCGGGGCCCGGAAGTCCGGCAGAATCTCGGCCAGTGGCTCCATCACAAACCTCCGGGAGACCGCGCGAGGATGGGGCAAGGTCAGCCGTGCCGAGGCGCGCGTTTCCTCCCCAAAGGCGATCAGGTCCAGATCCAACGCGCGGGCTTCGTTGTGGACGCGTTTGGGCGCGCGGCCCAGATCGCGCTCCAACTGTTGCAAGGCGTCGAGCAACGTTTCCGGCGCCCATCCGGGCTGGATGCGGAAGCCCACCACGGCGTTCACGAACCGCGGGGTGCTCGGCGGACAGTCCTGCGGCGTCGAGGACCAAAGCGACGAGGTGCGGAAATCAAACGCCGCCCACGCCTGCAGGCGCGCCACCGCCCGGCGGATCCGACCCTCGGGGTCTTCGAGGTTGGCCCCCACCGCCACCACCACCCAGTCGCCGCCCGACGTCGCCGTCACGGCGGGGGCGGGGTGAAGGCCTGCTGCGGGGTCCCCTCGGCACCCGGCGGTAGAGGAGGCGGGATGATGGGGATTCCCGACTCTCCCAGGTCGATCGGCGCGGTCAGCGACTCGAGCCACGACCCGCCGTTCTGGCGGTAGGCGTCGAGCAACGGTTCTCCGAGCACGTCGACGATCGACGATTGGGTGGTCTCGCGAATGGCTTCCAGCGCGCGCACCTTCTGATCCACCGTGAGCAGCGGGTTGGCACGCACGCGGTCGGTCTGCACCTCCACCGCCGCCCGCATGTCCCAGACCTGGCCGGCCACCTCGGTCGGCACCTGGTGCCCCAGCGCCAACGAATACAGGGTCTGATAATCCGGGTCGCGTGCGCGCTGGTACTCCTTGAAGCGCTGCTCGCCCAGGGCCTGGCGCACGTTCTGCTGCTGCTCTTGTTCCAACGCCTCGAGCTTCTCGCCACGCTGGGGATCGTCCGCCGCTGCAGCCAGGGCCGAGGCCTGTCTCTCGCCTTCGCGCTGCAGTCGGAACAGCGTCTCAAACTCCTCGCGCGTGGAGGAAAAACCCCGCAGTTGCTCGCGAAGCTCGTCCGCCATCGGGCTCGATCGCAGTTCGTACTGCTCCCGTTCCTCCGGGGTCAGAGACTTGGCAAAGGTGTCCTCGAGCGCGCGCTCGGCGGCTTCCAGAAACGACTGGCGCTCACTGGGAGTGGGTAACCCACGCGCCTCTTCCTCCGCCTGGCGATAGCGGGCCAAGGCCGCGGCCACGGTTTCGCGCTTGGCGGGATCCAGAAACTGGAGCGCGCGATCGTGCACCGCTTCGGCACGGAGTTCCTCCAGCTCCGCCGTGATCGCGGAGGTGCCGAGAAGCGTGGCAAGGAGTCGGCGGCGCTCCTGCTCCAATTCCGCCAGGATTTGCTCCCGCTCCAGGTCCTCGGCGTTCGCCCCCGCACCACCGGCCTTGGCTTCGTCCGGCGATCGCCAGAACTCCCAGTCTTTACCCGTCGGCTGCAGCGCACGTCGCTTCTCGCGAAAGAGCTTGTCGATGTCCGCTCGGATGATGTCTCGGATGGTCTCCTCGGGGCATCGAATCCGACGCAAGTTGGCGACGTAGGTCGCGTAGTCCTCGGACTCCACCGTCCGCCAGTCGAGTTCGACGGTCTGATTGCGGATCTGGATGGGGGGAAGCTGCTGCAGCCGCAGCCGCACCGGTCGCGCGCTGGTTGAACCGGTCATCTCCGGAGCCGGCAGCTCCGCGCCCTCCATCTGGCGGTGCGCCTCCCGGAGTTGGCGCGCCTGGTAGACCGTCAGGCCAAGCAGTCCGATCACCACCCCGGACTGCGCCGCGATGATAAAGCGGGACCTCATGTCGCCGCGAAGGTTAGGGCTCTGCGTGCGGGAATCAACGGGGTTCTATCCCGGGACCTCTGCGGCGGGCAGCACGGTCGGGAATCGATCCTTGCGCGCGGCCTTCCACAACTCCGGATGCGCACGCTTCGTCAGTGTCAGTTCCCCCAGGCACGAGGCCTGACAGGCGATCAGGCGTACGTCGGCCTTGTGCAACTCGGGACGGCCCAGAACGCGGATCTCCGGTGTAACGACGGAGGTCGGCGGCACGGCGCGACGATCCAGCACGAGGTAACTCAAAGGCAGGCTCCGTAAGTCGATCCCCAGGAAATGTGCGAACCGTCCCCAGAACGGATCAGTGAAGACGCCCGCGGGCGGGGACGCGAAATGATGGCACCAGTGCCGCTCGTTGCCGGGGCTCAGAATGCCGCACGCACCCCCATGAGGGCAGGGGGACACGATCCGAAAGGTGGCACGGAGTCGCTCGCGGATGGCGATGAGCGCCAGGCTCGCCTCGTAGGTGCCGGGTTCCACCCAGATCACTGAGGTCGCCGTCGCCAGCTGTGCCAGGAGTTCGTCGACCTGTGAGGGTTCCAACTCGGTGAGGACGTGGCTCACCAGCACCACGGCCGGTCCCTCTCCCCACCCCACGCCGCTGCGCGTTCCCGGAAACCGCGCCGCCAGCCGCTGGGCGGCAAATCGCACGGCCAGGGGCGAACGGTCCAGGAACCGCACTTCCTCCACCCCTGCTGTGCCGAACAGGTCCAAGACCGCGCGCGTGGCAATCCCGGAGCCACAGCCCCAGTCCACCAGAACCCCTGGGGGCAGGGTCCAGCCCAGGCGCTGCAAGTCCTGCAGGACGAAATCCCATTTCCACCCAATGCGCTGAGCGAAGGTGGCGTCGTATTGGGCGAGGTCCTGCATGCCGCGCCAGTAGTCCTGCCGACCCGCCGTGCCGTCGAGAAACCCACGCCGTAGACGCTCCAGGCAAAGCCAGTCCGGAACCAGATCGCTTCCGGCCGGAGCCGGGTTGGCCACACCACGAGAAACAGGCACGGCTTTCATCGGGTCAACAGGCAGTCCATAGCGTGGTTTCCCACACCGAACTGTTCACGCAAGGCATTCAACGACTGGCGGACCGCGTCATCGGCAAACGGCCGCCGTGAGGGATCGCGCACCGCAGCCAGCAGCAGGTTCTTCGGAGTGTGCTCGGGGTCGACGAACTCGATGGCGCGCACACGATACCCCGCCCACTCCAGGTGGAGCGCGCGCAACCCGTCGGTGAGCCAGTCCGCGAAGCGCGTGGCGAGGAGCCCATGCCGGAACAAGGTGCCCAACGCGCCGTCGGCACGGAGTTGCGGTCGAAGCTGCTGATGACAGCAGGGCGCCACGACGATCACACGTGCGCCGGCGTGAATGCCTCGCAGCAACGCCTCGTCCGTCGCGGTATCGCAGGCATGCAAGGCCAGGAGCAGGTCGATCCGGGGCAAGGCCACTTCCGCGATGGTCCCGGCTTCGAACCTCAATCCGTCACACCCCAGTCGGGTGGCCAGCTCCTGCGCGGTGCGCGCCAATCCTGGCTGCGCCTCCACACCCACCATCTCCACCTTCAAACCGCGCTGTCTTCGCAACACCTGCCACGCTGCGAACGTAAGCGCGCCGCGACCGCATCCCATGTCCACGGCATGGAGTTCCTCGGTGGCAGCGAATCCGGCGTCATCCAGTTGGTGTCCGAGGATCTCGGCGAAGCGGAGCAACTGCTGGTGCTTGTGCCGGCGCGAGGGCAGGGGGGTGCCCGCGTCGTCGACCAGCCCCAACCCCTTCAACCAATCCGCCGCCGAGGGCTCCAGGGCCGTGGCCTTGTCGCGATCATGATTCCTCGCCGGGATCTCCCGTGTCCGCGCACGGTGGCGGAGCAGACGCTCCGCTCCACGGCGACCGCCCGCTCCCTGCCATTGCCAGTCCCCGCGAGTGGTTTCCAACAGAGCCGAAGCGAACCGACTCTCGAGGGCCGTCTCGAGCCACGGCAGGACCTCCGCCGGTGCGAGGTTTCGGGTCAGGTCCCGCCGCTCCTCATGGGTCACCACCGACAACACACGCACACCGCGCAGCTCCACGACCCGCGCCGTCTCCCGCCGCGCTGCACCCGCGCCGTCGCGCGGGCTCGAGAGCACCAGGCGCACCAAGGTGTCGGCCATCAGACTCTCCTGTGCCCGATCGAGAAACTGTCGGCGAGGCTCAGGCCGCGGCGAAGCCGGGGTGGGCGTGGCCTCGTTCATGCCCGCCCCCGTGGGATTCGCCTCTTCACCCCCACACACGCGGCGCGTGCACCCAAGACCTTTGGGTGCGGCGTCCCGAGGTGGCGGGATCCGATCACGGAGCCTTCGCGACGACGCGTTCGAGCAGTTCGTTCATGCGACGCAGCAGGACCTGCGGTTCGTCCAGCACGCCCGCACTCAGTCGCGCGCTGTCGAAGAGGTGCTCCGCCACCGTGGCGGCCAGCACGGCATCAGTCCGGCGCAGGCGATCCAGCCCCACCACGACGGTGTGCCCCGGGTTGAGCTCGAGATCCAGCTTGCCCGGTTCCGCCTCAGGCCCGTCCTCCCGTTTCATGGCCTTCATGAGCCGGCGCATGGAGGAGGTCACCATCTCGTCGCTGTCGATCACCACCGCCGGGCTGCCCACCAGCCGCTGGGAGGCGCGAACCTGGTTCACGCGGGCGCCGAGGGTCTCCTTCACGAACGCCGCCAAATCACGCGCCGCGTCGTCGCTCAGTGCCCCTTCGGCGGCTCGCTCGATCTTCAGATCGGCTTTCTCCGCGGGCTTCAATGGCTTGCCGTCGAATTCCCGCAGGTGCTCAAAGACAAACTCGTCCACCGGCTCGAAGGAGAAGAGCACTTCGTAACCCAGCTCGCGCGGGCCTTCCAGGTACGGACTCGCCGCCGCCGCCGCCCGGTGAGCCGCATGAATGTGGTAGATCTCCTTCTGCCCCTCCTTCATGCGCTTCACGTACTCCGCCAGGGTCGTGGTCTGGCCGGCCGCCGTGAAGGTGGACTCAAAGCGCAGCAGCTTGGACAGCGCCTCGCGATGCTCGTAGTCCGTGATCGTGCCTTCCTTGAGAAACCGGCTGTGCGTGGCGTAGATCTTCTCGTACACCGCCGCGTCCTTCTCGCTGAGCTCCGCCAGGAACTTCAGGAACCGTCCGGTCAGCACGCGGTTCAGTTTCCCGAGCAACGCGCTGTCCTGCATCGTCTCCCGCGAGATGTTCAGCGGCAGATCCTCGGAATCCACCACGCCCTTCAAGAAGCGCAGCCAGTCCGGAAACAGGCCCTTGGCCTTGGACTGGATGAGCACCTTGCGGCAATGGAGGTTCACCTCCGACTCCGACTTCCCCAGCCCCATGTTCTCCAGATTACGCGCCGGAACGAACAGGAGCGCCTGGATCGCCAGCGGGGCGTCGGCGTTGAAATGCAACCGCGCCAACGGAGGTTCCGGGTCGTGCCCGATGAACTCGTAGAACTCCTTGTACTCCTCCTCCTTGATCTCCGACTTCGACCGCGCCCACAGGGCCTGAACGGTGTTCAGAACCTTGTCGCTCACCTTGATGGGGAAGGGGACGAACGAGGAATACCGCTTGAGGGTCTGCTCCAGCTGCCAGTTCTCCGCGAACTCCTTCGCGTCGTCCTTCAGGTGCAGCACAATCCGCGTCCCGCGCGGCAACGCCTCCCCGGGCTCGATGTCGTAGCCACCGGCTCCGTCGGAAACCCAGTGCCACCCCTCGCCGTCTGGTTGGTGCGAACGGGTGAACACCTCCACCTGGGTCGCGACCATGAAGGCGGAATAGAATCCCACGCCAAACTGGCCGATGAGATTCACCGCAGGCTTCTCCTTGGCCTCCGCCAACTTCTGCAGAAAAGCCTTGGACCCGGAGTGCGCGATGGTGCCGAGGTTCTCGACCAACTCGTCCCGCGTCATCCCGATGCCCGTGTCCGTCAAGGTCAGGGTCCCCGCCGCGCTGTCCGCCACGACGGTGATCTCCAACGGGAGCTCAGGCTGGTGCAGCGTCTGACCCGAGGTCTGCAGGAAGCGCAGCTTTTCCAGCGCGTCCGCCGCGTTGGAGACCAACTCCCGCAGGAAGATCTCGCGCTCGGTGTAGAGCGAGTGAATGACGATATCCAGCACACGCTGGATCTCGGCCTGAAATGTATGGTGTTCCTTCTGACTCATACGCGTGGATGGAAGTAGAAAAAGTTCGGCCCGCGGTCAAGGGGCGGTCAGTGAATGCCGGGCCAGCCTGAGGAAGTTCACCATCAGTTGGCGCGAGGTCTCCGGCGTTCCCGCCATCTCGATGTGGAATTGGGCCGCATACACCAGGTGCCCGCGCTTCCGCAGACACTGGATCCGCGTGAGCGCCCCCTCGCCACCGCCCGCCACCACATCCCACCCGTCGGGCGCGTAATTCAGCTGGCCACAGTGACTCTGCATGACCTGGAAGCTCGGCGGCATGCCCTCAAACAGGGGCTCGGTGGCGGCGGTGACAATGGCCTTCGGACCCTTCTCGAAAGTGCACTGCGCATAGTCCCCGCATGCCAGCCGCCCCTGGCCGGTGTGCCCAATGTGCCCGTAGATCGGCGTCCGCGGACGGTCCTCGTCCCGGCAGTGCGGGCAATCCCACGCCCGGGCCGTGCCCGAATCGGCGATGATCGCCAGGGCCTGCGCGCCACCGCACGAGGCCCACATGGGCACGGTCGGCGCCGCCAAAATACGTTCCACCCCGCGCCAATGGCTGCGATCCACCTGGCACCAATCCTTGAATGTCCCGGAGAGAAACACGGCCAGTGGCGCCGGCTCGGCTTTCAGGAATCCAGGCTCCAGATCCGCCACCCAGATCTGCTGCGCCCCCGCGTTCTCATAACCCGGGCACGAGCGCACCAGCGGAATGAACTCCTGACCGTGACCCGGCAGCTTCGGGTCCTCGGTCGAGTTCACCACCAAAACCCACGGCGCCAGGCGCACATTCGCGTCCGGACGCTCGAGAATCTCCAGGGATTGCACCACCGGCCGCTGGTCTCGGATCGAGGCCACCACCAACCGCAGGCCACTCGCGCGAACCGGGAATCCGAGGCGGAAGATGCGCACCCGCCGCCGCTCGTTCCGGACCCGGGTCTCGGGCAGCGTCCGCCAGGTCTTGCCGTCCGTGGTGACCTGCCACTCGTAGTCCAGGGGAGCGTTGCGAAGGATCAGTGGATCGTCGCCCAGCGTCTGCACCAAGCCCCCGATCGAGCGCGCCTCGGGGAATCGCTGTTCCCATACCCAGGGCGCCACGGTCTTCCCGCCGTCCCAAGCCACCGCACCCACCACCGGCCTGACCTGGCTCAGCGGCACGCCCGAGGGAATGGGCGTGGCGGCCGCCAGCGCCCGAGCCCCCGGTGACCCGAGGGAGGAAACTAAAAGCGCAGCTCCGGCGAGGAGGGCGCTGAGACGACGTGGAATCATGAATGACGAATGGAACGGAGGGAACAGATCATCTCCGTCGCACGCCCACTCCGGGGGCACGCGGCGGAAGCGGAAACCCAATCATCGGTCTTACCGCATCATGTGGTCGGCCACTTTCACGCCCTTCTTATAGGAGCCAAACCCGAACATGGACGGCTTGAACTCGCCGATGGGCGTCGCATCCGCGTTGTCCGGCACCTTCTGCCCGGTAAGATCGTACGCGGCGTTGATGAACAGACGACGCAGATCCTCACTGGCCAGGTCCGCCGCCGCCCCAATCGTGGTGCAGAGAATCCGCGAGGTCTTCCCCGAGGGCGCCCGGTAGTCGCGCAGCCAGACCAGCGGCATCAGCGCCTTCTTCAGTTGCGGCGGGTCCGTCGGGTTCATCCCGGTGAGCGTCAGCCCCTGCATCAGCACGATCGCGTCCGCCGGAAAATCGGCGTTCACCCCGTACACGTCCGAAGGACCAAACACGTCGCGCACGCCCTTCAGGATCGGATGATCCCGGTGCCGGCCCTCCACCAGGCCACGCGTCGCTTCCTTGCCATGATCCCCGTGATGAAAGGTCCAGGTCTCTCCCACTGTCAGGCCACCGAACCCGCCGCGGGCATCGGCCCCCTTGTAGTCCCAGGAATACTTGGCATAGGGACTCGTCTTGTTCCGGGAGTAGGCAAACGCATGCGTGGCGGTGCGCACCACCATCATCGGCTTCCCGGCATCGAGGTAGTCCACGAAGTGCTTCATGTCCGCGTCGGGCAATTCGCGGAACCGGAGCTGATTGATGACCAGGTCCGCCCCGCCGAGCAGGTGCATGCCGGGGATGTTGGTCTGGTTGTTGGGGTTGATCGTCGTGTCGGCCTCCTGGCTGAACAGCACGGTGCACTTGAACCCGTGCCGCTGGCTCAGGATCTTCCCCATCTGAGGCAGGCTTTCCTCGGAACGATATTCCTCATCGCCGCTCAGCATCACGATGTGCTTGCCGTTGGCCCGGCCCGCGGGCGGTTCATAGGTGACCCAAGCTTGGGCGTGAACCGCCAGCGTGGCCGCCAGGCAGGCAAAGGCGCAGACCAGTGATCTCATGGCGCAAGTCTAGGGGTGCAGCCCCTCGCCGGGCCACACCATTTCCAAGGTCAAAAACTCAGTGCTTCCCCACCAGCGCGTACTCCATGGAGTCGACCAGCGCCTGGAGGCTCGCCGAAATGATGTTCTCGGAAACCCCGACGGTCCCCCATTCCGCCGTGCCATCAGTGCTGGTGATCAACACGCGGGTCCGCGCCGCCGTGCCGGCCACGCCGTCCAGGATCCGCACCTTGTAGTCGGTCAGCGTGACCTTCCGGATGCGCGGGAAGGAACGTCCCAAGGCTCGGCGCAACGCCCCGTCGAGCGCGTTCACCGGCCCGTCCCCCTCCGCCACCTCATGATGCACGGTGTCTCCGACCCGGACTTTCACCGTGGCTTCGCACACGGTCTCCGGACCGTTCGAACGCATCGAAACGTGGTACGAATCCACGGTGAACAGCAGTTCCGGATTCCGATCCAACACGCCGCGGATCAGCAATGCCAGGGAGGCCTCCGCCGCCTCATACTCGAACCCGCGCGCTTCCAGTTCCTTCACCTTCGAGGTGATGGCGCGCGTCTCGTCCGCATCCGACCCCAGCTTGAAACCGAGTTCCGCCGCCTTCATCAGGATGTTGGTGCGCCCGGACATGTCGCTGACCAGCACGCGGCGAAAGTTGCCCACCGATTCCGGGGTGATGTGCTCGTAACTGCGCGCCACGCGGTCGATGGCGTGCACATGCATGCCGCCCTTGTGCGCAAACGCGGTCTGCCCAACCCACGGCTGCCGCGGGTCGTGACGCACGTTGGCGATCTCGTCGATGAACTCCGACAGTTCCTTCAGCTTGGGCAGCGACTTCGCCGGCACCCCGGTCAACCCCATCTTGAACTCCAGCGTGGGCATGATGCTGGTCAGGTTGCAGTTCCCCGTCCGCTCGCCATACCCGTTCATCGTCCCCTGGACCTGCGAGGCGCCCGCATCCACCGCCGCGATCGCGTTGGCCACGCCAAATCCACAGTCGTTGTGCGTGTGAATACCCAGGCGGCAGGTGAGCTTGCCCTTCGCCATGGCCGTGATGCGCGCGATCTCGGACGGAAGCCGGCCACCGTTCGTATCACAAAGGACGATGCATTCGGCCCCCGCACGCTCCGCCGCCTGCCAGGTGGCCAGCGCGTACTCCGGCTCGTCCTCGTAGCCGTCGAAACTGTGTTCCGCGTCGTACATCACCACCTTGCCGTGGTCGCGCAGGAACTTGATGGTGTCCGCGATCATCGCAAGGTTCTCGTCGGGCTTGGCACGGAGCACCTCGGTGACGTGCAACAACCAGGTCTTCCCCACGATGGTCACCACCGGCGTCTCCGCCTCCAGCACCTGACGCATCAACGGATCGTTCTCGACCGCCATCCCCTTGCGCCGCGTCATGCTGAACGCCGCCACCCGCGCTGACTTCCAGCGCTTCCGCGCGGCCCGCTGGAAGAACTCCATGTCCTTCGGATTCGACCCCGGCCAACCGCCTTCGATGTAGTGAACGCCAAACTGATCCAAGCGCTCGGCAATGCGCAGCTTGTCCATCAGCGAGAAGTTGATGCCTTCCGCCTGGGCGCCGTCGCGCAGCGTGGTGTCGTAGATCTCCACTCGGTTCTTTTTCATGGCGTCCGTCTCTCGTGTCCTGCCCCCGAAAGCGCGAAACCCCGTTCCGGATCGCGGAACGGGGTTTCAGCGGGGGAAACTCGTTCAGCGACCTCGTGGGCGAGGAATAATCGCGATCCCGCCGAGGCCGATCCCAAGGCTCACCCCACCGGATCGCCCGCCGATCCGCGGCTCCATCCCCCAGCCAAGGTTGGTGAGCACCTGCATGGCCGCCATCAATGCCAGATCCGCCCCTCCCACCTCAAGCCCCCAGTTGACGCCCTGATTCCCTGGCGCGCATGACAGATTGCCCCGCCTGTGCGCGTCTTCGCCACAAATCCATGTCGCGGACCGCCGCGTCCGGTACGGTGCCACCAGGCAAGCAAGGCCACGAACGCACCGTGCCGGCTCCGCTCGCCAAGGGAGTCCGGCCCCGGGACCCCGGTCGCCACGTCCCTTCGCGGTCCCACGCGGTGGCCACTGGTGCCATTCACGCTCCTGCCGCCATGAACCCACACCTCGCCGCCTGGGCCATCGAGCCGGACCAGTTTCCCGCCGACGGGTTCGCCTCGGACCGCCTGGAGTTTCTGCTCCACTACGCCATCCTCGCCCCGTCCCCCCACAACACGCAGCCCTGGCTGTTTCGCGTGAATGTCAGTGACGTGGAACTCTTCGCCGACCGCCGTCGACAGCTTCCCGTCACGGATCCGCTGGGTCGCGAGCTCACCCTCAGCTGTGGCGCCGCACTCTTCAACCTCCGGGTCGCCGCGGAATACTTCGCTCAGGCCTACACCTACGAAGTCCTCCCTGACCCGCGCACACCCCAGCTCCTCGCCCGACTCACCCTGGGAGGGACCGCCGAAACCAGCGCCGATGACATCGTCATGTTCGGCGCCCTGATCGAACGCCGCACCAACCGCGAGCCGTTTGACCCGGAACCCGTCCCCATCGAAGTGCTCGACCTCATCGCCGCTGCCGCCGCCCGTGAAGGCGCCTGGGTGGAGGTGATCGCCGATGACGACCGCCGTGCCGCTGCCGCCGCCCTCGTCGCCCAGGCCGATCGTGTGCAATGGGCCAATCGCGATTTTCGCAGCGAACTCGCCCGCTGGATCCGCACCGACGCCGAACGCCAGGCCGACGGCATCCCCACTCGTGAAATGGGCGTCAGCGATTGGATGGCCTTCGCCGGACCCGCCCTCGTCCGCACGTTCAACCGCGGCAATAACCAGGCCGCGCGCGACGCCGATATCGCTACACACTCTCCCGCCTTGGTGGTGCTGGGTACCGACACCGATGACCCCGCCGCCTGGGTGAATGCGGGCCAGGCCCTGGAGTCCGTCCTGTTGCACCTCCAGGCTGAGGGAATTGCTGCGTCGTACCTGAATCAACCCGTCGAGATCACCGAAACGCGCCGCGAGCTCACCGATCTCATCGGACGTGCCGGCTATCCCCAGGCCCTGATGCGCATCGGCCGCGGCCAATCCGTTCCGCCCACGCCCCGACGCTCCTTGCGCGGCGTGCTGCTCGCCCAGGACCACTCCAAGGATCCGCCGCACTGAGCCGACGCTTCGGGCGTGACACCACGCGACGCCGAACATCACGTCGTCCGTCCGGACAAAAGCCTCGGCCCGTCGATCGCGATCTGCTCCGCGCATTGGTGCGAGACCGAACCGCGGGATGGCCCACGCCTTCATCCAGTCGTTGGCGTGCGTGTCGCAATCCACCACCGGTGACCCTCCGGATCGCGGATCCCATACTCACGCTGCCCATACGGACGATCCTCCGGCTCGCTCTCCGGGTGACCGCCCTGCTGCCGCGCATGCGCATGGTGGGCGTCCACGTCATCCACATAGACCACCAATCCCGAACTCGACGACGAGCACGCCAAAGGTGAGGCCAAGCCATGCTCGGGACTGACGCCGTGCAACCAAATCACCATCTCGCCCGCCCGCACTTCCCCATGCACCACCCGACCCGACGGATCCCGATGCAGCCCGCCAGACTGAAAACCCAGGGTGCCGACCAGGAACGCGTGTTCCGCTTCAATGTCCCGGCATACCAGGATCGGAATCAGCCTCTCGAGCCGTGCCATGCGTCGCCTCGCTCTCATCCACTTCCAAACCACTCCGTCCTCAGCGTGCCGCACCTCGCCGAGGCACACAAATCCCAGCTTCTGCAGAATCCGCACCGAGGCTCCACCCGCCGGCAGGGTGTGCGCGATGCATTCCAAAGTGGCATCCTCCGCCTCCGCCAGTTCGACGAGCTTCCTCGCCATCCACGTGGCCAGCCCACGTCCCTCATGCCCGGGAAACGTGAAGTACGCGATTTCCACTTCTCCCTGGGCCGCGGGTCCCGCGAATCCGCAGGCGCCCACGCAGGCCGCGCCTTCGTAAGCCAGGTAGCCAATCCACGGCGGCTGGAATCCACGACGCTCGTACAGGGATTGCGTCGCGCGCACCGTGTCCTGCAGCAGGACATGTCCAGCCTCAACCTCCGAATCCAGGTGCGCCTCGGTGCGGCCAATGGCCTCCAGCCTCAATGCCCCACCCGCCGTCAGTCCGTTCGGGTGGGGTCCTGGATCGGACGCCGCGACGCTCATGGTCAGAACTCCAGGGCCTGCTTATTCAGCGTCCCGCACCCGCGTGCGTCCCGGCGGTTGCCGCGCGAGGCTCGGGTGTCGCCGCAGGTGAGGGCCCGGAAACCGCCTTCGCCGCGCGTACCAGTTCCTCAGTGAACGCCACCGTGGCCGCGGGGAAGGGGTGGTACGGGGTGTCGGAAAATTCCGCGCGATTGGTATTGATGCCCAGTCCCGGTGTGGCCAGCACCGGCAGGTGCGTTCGCACCGCGTCGAGGAAAGCCACGAGATGCTCCCGGCGCACCGCCGCCTGCGCGGGATCGCAGTAGATCATGGGCAGGGTGTAGACACATCGCACCCCGGCTTCCTCACCGCGGCGACGCATTTCCTCCAGCCAACTCGCTCCTCCCGGCGAGAGTTTGAACAACGCGCTCTCCTCCCCGCCAAAGTCGCGGGCCTCCCGCATCAGCACCGAGCCATCGCGCTCAATCTGGTTCTCCTGGTATCGATAGAGCGGCCGTCGGATCGCCAATTTCACCAGCAGACTCGTGAGGTGACGCGCCCCCGGCCGTAGCTGAAGGGTGGTGGACATCCAGCGCGTCCACCGGTTCCCCAGCCCCAGCCACGCCGGCTTCCCCATGCTCCACGCAAATTGAATCCCCAGTGGCGGCGGTGCCATGTCGCCGGACAACAGGGAGGGTTCCAGCATCAGCACCAGGGTGTCGCCCTTCCGAACACTCTCCAGCGCGGCCTCGCCGATCACACGCGCTCCCATCCCCGCCCCCAGCCCAAGATTCAACACCGGCACGCCCAGGCTGGCGCTGGCTTCTTTCGCACGAATGGAAGCCCCGGTCCCCGATCCGCCCGCGATGGCAATGACGGGCACCCCGGAGGTGCGGACCTCTGTCCCCCAAACCTGCTGCGTCTGCCGGATGCGCTTGAAATAGCGCACCTCCGGATTCAGCCGGGTGGTGTAGTAGATCGAGGCGCACACCGTGACCCAGGCGGTCAGGGCAACGAGGATCGCCACCGGCCCACGATTAGAACGCAAAGTAGATGAATCCATTGTCGACGGTGGGAGCCAGGAGGACGGTCAGCACCACCAAGGCGATCGTCACCGGAGTCCAGCGCAGGACCGAGTAGGCTTCGCCTCGCCGCAACGAAACCCATTCAAGGAACAGGGTCAGCGAACTCAGGCATCCGATGAACAACAGCAGGACGAGATCCGCTTCGGGAAAATACCCAAGCGTCTCCCGCAGCGCCGCCACGCCATACGCCGAGGGCGTCACCAGCAGCCGGAGATCCGAAACCAGCACCGCCGGGTTCGTCCGATAAAAGAACAACCAGGTGAGCATCACCGCGCCCATCGTGAACCCCCACTTCACCACGGACGGCACGTTCGGTAGCGGAAGCTTCCGGACCAGGATGAGCAGCACCGCGTGCGCCGCACCCCACGCCACGAAGTTCCACCCCGCGCCATGCCAGATGCCGGATACCAGGAACACCACGAAGATGTTCCGCATCCAAAGCAGATCGCTGCCCCCCGGATTCCGGGATCCGCCCATCGGCAAATACACGTAATCCCGAAACCAATTGCTCAAGGTCACGTGCCACCGCCGCCAAAACTCCACGCAACTGGTGGAGCAATAGGGACTCACGAAGTTCAACGTCAGCCGGATCCCCAGGCAGCGCGCCAGGCCCATCGCGATCAGGCTGTACCCGGCGAAGTCAAAGTAGATGCGCAGGCCGAAGAGCGCGTTGTTCAACCATACGTGCCAGGCCGTGCGAACGGCTCCGGTGGCAATCAGACTGGCGAGATTGTCCGCGAGGCAGGACTTGAAGAAGAACCCCAGCACCAGCCAGGGAACGCCCAGGTGCAGGTTCTCCCAGCTCAAACGCAGGGAAAATACTTCCACCTGGGGAAGTAGATCCGCACCACGCTCGATCGGACCCGCGACCAGCTGCGGAAAGAATCCCAGGAAGTTCAGCCAGTCCACAAAGGGCGGTATCGGCTTGTGAAAGGCCAGCGTGTCCAGCGTGAAGGCGATAGCCTGAAAAGTGTAAAACGAAATCCCCACCGGGATCGCCAAATCCCGCAAGAATCCCGGCGCACTCACCCCCACCACGTCCTCCACGAGAAACCGGAGGTACTTGAAGCCAAGCAGCGGCCACACCTGCAGAAGGATGATGGCCAGGAACCCGCCCCGCGGCTTCCGCACGCCGCCCGACAGCAGCCTCATCCCGAACCAACTCACCAGGATGACGTACAGATAAATGAACAGGGTCAGGAGATCCGCGCCGCCCAGCAGGATCATCCCGGAGATGGCGAGACACCACTTGTCGTACTGCTTCAGCGCGGCCGGGGTAAGACGCAGAAACCGCCGCAAAACCAGCGCACCCCCCAGCGAGGAGATCAGGAGAATCCAGAATCGAAGATCAGCAAAATTCACGTCGCGTTACGGGTCGGGGACCATACGCCGCCGCCTCCCAAGACCCGCAAGCACTTTCCCCATGACGGGCCCCACCGCAGCCCCTCGGCTCCCCTGGAAGCCGGTCAATCAGGCTACCCACGACCTCCTGGTCTGGCTTGCGGCTCTCGCCCTGGCAGGACCACGTGCCCGCCTCGGACTCCGTTTCGGGACCCGGCAGAGCAGTTCCCCGTGCTTCGTCTCATTGCCAGGTCAGGCAGGAGATCCCCCCCCGGCGCTTTCCCGTTCAGCGACGGGGAGCTGTTCGACCCGCCACCCGATGCGACACCACCGAAGCCACCGCCCCCACCACCGTCATCGTGCCTCCCAAAACCCAGCAGGTGATGATCTCGTCCTGGGAAAACTGAGGCTGCCTGCCGTTGACCTGGAGCACAAAACTGAACGCGGTCGGCGCCATCGCGATCAGCGACCCCAGAATCACCAGAACCAGGCAAACCGAGATCGGCATCGCATGCCCGCGACGGGCGGCAAACACCAAACCCAGACCGCAGCAGGTGATAAGCGCCAAAGAGAAAATCTGTGGATTCATGTCGTCTTCCGGAGGAGCGCCGATTCACACGCAACGAGGGAACACTGACTCCCTCGCTTCGGCAACAACAGCCGCGGCAGACCTATCCGCGGAGACCTCGCCCAGGCACCGGGGAAACACCAGAAAGGGAAACTCCGGTCCAATCGGGTTGCTCCGCTGCTTCCCCGTCAGTGAGGACTTCGCTCGGCCGGTTCTTAGAGCCCGTTACCGGAGGAATTCATTCCGGAGCCTCTAGGGCAAAGCCGCTTCCACTTCCTACGATCAGCGTTTTGAGAATCACTCTTGAGGCGGCGTGGCCCAAGTTGCGAACCTGCCGCGCCAACTGGCTCAGCCGGTCACCATGGACCATGGGGCACACGGGTTTCGACCCTTCCACGACCGAGTTCGCGCTGAAATCACCAGGCGATCCTGCCAAAGGGCACTCGGTCATGCCCATCTCATGAAGGAAGGGGAGCCGGCGGGCTTCAGGGAGCGATGCTTAGCGTGGCAATCTTCCCGTCTCGGACCGTAAACTGGTAACGGAGCAAAACAGGGCTGCCCGGAAAATTGCCGCTAACCTGTGCGGTGGCGATCGTCTGGATACCAGTCGGCACCACGCCAGCAACCTCAGCGTGCAACGGCCGGTACTTCGCGATGGCGTCGTCCATCCATGACTTGATGGCAGCTCCGCGATACTCGTGGGCCTCGTCGGAGACCACGGCGTCCGTCGTGAAGAGGTCCATGACCCGCTCCGTCATTCCGGTGTTGTGGGCCTGGAAGAACCGGGCAATGGGATCGGGCAGACCGGTGTCCATAGTTTGAGCCTTCGTCGAATCTGGAGGCGTTTCCGTTCGCTCGGCGACCGCGTTTCCTGGTGACGGGAGGCCGCGGTCGAAGCGGTCTGCGATAGGGTGTTCAGGCGTGAAGGAGTCCCTGGCCGCAGCAGGAGGCGAGCCAACGACGTCCTGGAACGGAGGGTTGGCATGCTCAACGCAATGCAAGCCGATCTTCCCATGGTGGAAGTAATCGTCGACCTCTGGCAGTAGAGCGACCAACTCCGCGCAGACTTGGGAGGCTGGGCGCGGCGGACGACCCAGAATGCGAAGCCAGAAAGGGGCATCCTGGCAGAACCAGTGCCGAGTGCTGGATCCAGTGCCTCGGGGATAGAGACAGATATAGCGAGGCGCCTGTCCAGGACCCATGTCTTCGGCCAAGGTGCGCACACCGCCCGCGAGGGTGCCCGCAGCACTCACCGTGCCCAAAGTAACTTTGAACCTGGGTCGGCCGTATTTCTCCCACTGGAACTCGATGAAGTCCACCCGATCACCTCGGCCGCGTCGGAAGTCGATGAAGTGCGGAGCGTGGCGCTGATCGAGCGCGAAGTTTCGAGCGATGAGGAGCGGGTAAACGTCCGCCTTGAGTGCTCGACGAAGCTCAGTTGTGGTGCCCACGCGGCCCATATCCAGGCGAAAACGACAGAGTCCAGGTGAACGTCAGGTTACCGGTGCGGGGGTGCCGATACGAGGACCCTCACTCGCGAACGGTCGAAGCGATGTGGGAGCGAGGAACGCCGGATCCGGGACTCGAGTTGTGCTCGCGCCAGTAGGTTCTCCAGCCTTGGTTTCGAACCATGGCAGTGGCTGGAATCTGCCAATTCATGCACCACAATGATGCCGCCGAATGAGAGCAGGAACCAAGGCACGGAGATCGCCCACACCGTCCCCTCCAGCGGAGTGATGAGCATCCAGATAAACCCAAGCACAACTCCGGTTGCGATGCCGACGGGGTTGGCCAGGATCTGCATGGCCCAAGGCGTGGGTTCGCAAAGGGGTCGCCAGGGGGACTCGGGCCGAAAGTCGGGGCTCGACGGAATGGTACCTGGACGAAATCGCATGGTGCTGCGCTGGCGAACGGCGGCGCCATCCGGCTGTCAGGATCTCCTTTCCGCGATGATCGGAGCATGGGAAAGGGGCCGTGTGGGGGAGCAACCCCAACTTAGCTCCGCAGCAGCGGGGCTCAGTGACCCATGAAATCGTACTGCCCAATCAAGCCCTGCCCTCAGTCGCCCGCTGATCCGGGTCCACGGGCGCGGAGCAACTCTTCCCGCTCCTACCGCTTCCTCCCCCCGACTCCGGGTACAGCGGTGACCTGTTTCATCCACTCGGCGAGCTGGCGCGCGTCGACATCGTCCACGGATTCGAGTTCCACTCCCCGCGTGGACTTGCCCATCGCCACCGGCGTCACCGGAGGTGCCGGCACGAGCGCCGCACCGTTCACGAACATGACTTTGACGTGGCCGGCGAAACCGCCGCAACAGAAGCACCAGCCCTCGCCGACGCCATAGTACGCCATGCCCCATTTCACGGAACGCTGCAGGCCAGGAAGCGTCTTGGCCGCCAACGCATCAATGCACTCCGCGATCCCGCGTTGTGGTTGCGGCAGGCTGGCGATGTAGGCAAAGACGGGCTGGTCGCCGACGGCGGCCTTCGCGGGGCTGGCCTTGCCGGTAACCATGGATTCCGGCAGCGACCTGGCAACCTTATCAGGTGCCGCTGCGCGATGAGTGGGTTTGCGAGGCGTGGGCTTGGAACTCCGGGCAGACTTCGAGGCGGTCATGGTGGTTTCCTGTGCCGAGAATGTGGATCGGCCAAACCTCGAAAACAGGTGCACCTCAGCACAGAACCTCGATCGTGAACCCTCCCGGAGCCGCGAAATAGAACGTCCAAGCCCCATGCTCTCGAGACGGTGCCGGAACCTCATATCCGTCAGCGCGCAGGCGATCGTAGACCAGATTGACGTCGGCCTCCGTGGGCTGGATGAAGCCAATGTGAAAGGTTGCTGGGTAGCGAACTTCGGATTCTGAGCCGAGCGCCATGCTTGTCAGCGACAGAACCAATCCTTTGTCATCTCTCAAAAAGCAAATGTGCTCGTTTGGCTTACCGGAAATCGACAGGCCGAAATACTTGGCCAGGAATGCCTGCGCCTGCTTCGTGTCGGTCACCGAGAGATTGAGATGATTGAGTTGCATTGGGGCTTCTGGAAGGGTGGCGTGCTGCCATCGCCTGATGTCGGAACAGTGCGACCGCCTCGTTGACTCGATATCGGCCCGACTCTCCAACCGCGCCGCGGGGTAAGTGTTCGCTTCGATGGAGCCCGTTCGAGCGGCCTGGATTCAAGGCGCATAGGCCGTCAACTCCCAGAGATCGCCGCCACGTTGATCCCGTTTCACCAACCCCAGATGCTTGGCATGCCAGGCTGTTTCCATGAATTGCACTGCCCCCGCAGCCAACGTCCGAGTCACTTTGAAACAGTTGAGGGTTCCGTAGGGTACCGTGATCGTCTCCGTTTCAGTTTTCATCCGCATGGTGATCACCACACCCGGCATATCCGTTCGAGTGAGTGAGTTGGTGTACTCCAGCCCTGGAACGAAGGTCTTCATCAGCCGGGGGACGGAAGTTCCCCAATACCACTTGGCCTCGGTAGGCTTCCCGTAGTCGTTCAGACCGCCCATCTCCGAGAGTCCTTCCGAGAGATCGGTATCCAAAAAAGCCTGATCGTTGGGGAACTCATTCTCGTCGTATTCCTGCAGGAGATAGACCGGGTGCGCCTGCTCGGTCATCGTGCCCAAGACCTTGACGGCCCACGTGGTAATGGGTCCCGTGCCCTCCTTCGTCCTTCGATAGCTCCACCTGCCGCAAAGATTGGCGTACGACGCAATGTCAATCGTCAGCTGCGTATTGGTGTTCGAGACGATAAACCGGTGGAACGCATAGGCCTCGCCGTGCGTCGAGAATAGGCGAAGGACCGGGCTTCCTGTTCCCACGATCTCGTTTCCCAGATTCATCCAAGTTGCCATGTCAGGGGAACTTTGGATTTGGTAAAACTTGTTTGGTTCTGTGGGGATCTCGATTTCCACCGCGCGATGGATCAGGATTTGAGATGGGCCGCTCTGGCCCAAAGTGAGAAGCAGCATTCCGGCGAGGGCAATTTCTCTCATGTCACGATAAGGTTGGCGCCGAGGTGGTATACGTCCAGCGCTGGATCGTATCAGCCTGGTCCATGGCAGGTCCTTGGGAAGGATGGGTCAGGCGCCGCCGGGCAACTTTCCATTGACCCGCCCGACCTCGTATGTCGTGAGTTCGTAAGGATTGCCATCAGGATCGCGGAAGTAGAGCGAGAGTGACACCTCATGATCTTGCTCGCTGACTTGGCCAGGTAAGGCGCTTTCGAGGTGGGTTTTCCAGGATTCGTAGCCGGCGGCGCCCACACGGAAGGCGATGACGGAGCGGCAGGTTTGAGCGGGTCGTTCGAACAGCGCGATGTGGATGCTGCCGGAACTGTTCCGAAGCATCAGTGGACCGCCATCGGACGACCAAAACTCGAGTTCTTGGCTTCGATACAGGTGCAGTACATCGCGGTACCAGGTCTCCGCCGTCACGCGGTCGGTCACATAGACGTGAACGTGATCAAAAGCCGGAAGTTCCAGCGGCTTGGCCGTGGCTCCGGCAGGTTTGGGAAACGGGGTGCTGATGGTTCCCTCATGAACAGCCTTCCGAGGCTGCGTTGTCAAGTCCGGCGCATAAACGTCAGGGGCTCCGGGCGGTTGGAGTAGCGCCTTGTCTGGGTGCACTCTTACTTTTCGTGGATGCTGGCACGGGCAAACGAGGCTCGCACAATGACTATCGCTCCGGACATAAACTGGATCGCAGTGAGCCAACTGGGGTCTACGCCATCATGGTCATCAGTCATGAGCACGCCACCCGCCCACTCTTGGTCCGTCCAATATCCAATCGTACTGACGCAGTCATCCTCTGTGTAGGGCATATCCTGACGACGCGGCCTGAAGCGAAACTCTTGAACATCGCTGAAGAGGATTTGCACCATTCGTGGACCATCTGTTTCTTGCTGCCCGCGATCCGATCGTTTCCAAGTCAGAACCAGCGTCCGGTCAAGGAGGGAGTATGCGAGATCAGTGAAACTATACTGGTTGTGCAAATCGAGTTGATAGAGGCCCTGCAACAGGTGGATTCCGCCGACGATGGTGAAGTTTCTCTCCATAGGATTGGAACGAATGAGGTATGCGCCCCAGACGAGGGTAATGGTGGAGCGTACATTAGACCCTTGATCGGCGCCCAGCCTGGAACAGCGAGTCATCCTATGGTCTGGCGACGACGGTCGCCACGAGGCGCGCGGTGGAGGCACGAGGAGTAGTCACGAGCCGCGAGTATCAGAGAAACGTCCACCAGCGCATAGTTGGGCGCCTCGGTGAACTCGCAACTCAGCCTGCAGGCTCCTGCCCGTCGCGGGACGAACCTGCGCTCGGGACGACTCCCACTCTCGACGGAGCAGTGCAAAGAGGAAATCGCTGTCCCATGGGTCAAAGCACGCTGAATTGAGGAGCCTCACGACAGGGATCACCGACCGCCGCCGGGGGCGGACGCTGGCTGGCAATCCGGCGGCCCATTGCTCTGGAGCATTGAGGCTAGAGCACGGGGGGGGTGAGGTCTGTGTGCATCCGCTTGCCATGCTTGGCTCATTGCCGGTCCCTGGTGATCATCGGGTGACAATCGCTAGGAAGCGCTCGATGGCATACCTTCCGATCTGCGCTCCGGGCGTGTCGAAGTGGACCAGGTCGAACCCGTGACCGGCCCACGGCAGCGAGACCAAGGTGTGCGGCACCCCGGCCGCGGCGAGCTTCCGGTGTAGCAACTGGGCCTGCTCCAGAAAGACGTTGATATCCAATGCGCTGTGAAGGGTTAGCGTGGGCGGGGCGTTGGGCGTTACCAGCGTGGCGCTGCTGGCGCTTTGGTAGGCGTCGCGAGCTGTCTCCGGGCTGCCGCCAAGGAAGAGTTCCAGGTTATAGCGGTGATCGAGGTTTCGCGGGAGGGCGGCCACTTCCCACGTGCGGTTAAGGTCGGTTGGGCCATAGATGTTGACGATGCCGCAGACGCCGGGAATCACCTCAGCGTAGGCGGCGGCGGTTGCCATCTGGCCGCCCGCGGACCGGCCAACCAGCACAAGCCGGTCTTGATGAATTCCCAGGGCAGCCGCGTGATCCCGTAGGAATCGGATGGCGGCAAGAAGGTCGTCGCGCTGAGCTGGCCATGTGATCTGCGGCGAGAGCCGGTAGTCGATTGACGCCACCGCGTATCCGAGCCGCGCGAGCCAATCATTGAGCCAACGCTTGGTGCCGTCGTCCAATCTGTTGCCGCCGACCCAGCTTCCGCCTAGGACGCGCCCTTTGAGATTCACAGGTCGAGGATCTGAGGGTGTTTGTCGAAAACGAGGGCGCGGAGGCGCTCGCGACCACCTCGTGCGGAGAGAAAGCGCTTCCGAAAGGATTTGGTATTCGC
>JADLFD010000176.1 GCA_020845805.1 Verrucomicrobiales bacterium
CGCGAAGTCGCCACCGTGGCCAGAAACTCCGTCACCGGACAATCCGGCGCGGTCGTGCTCCTGCCCGCAGGCACCGTGGCGCCGCCGGACGCCCCCACCAACCTCTTCGCCGCCCCGCATCCCGCGACCGCTTCGGAGCCTTACGTCGCCATCAACCTGTCCTGGTCGAATGGGGACCTGCTTCGCACCCGGACCTACGAACTTGAACGCCGCCCAGCGGGAGAACCTGCCTGGACGGCCATCGCCCTCGTGCCGCCCGCGATGTCCACGTCCCATCAGGACACCACGGTCGCCCCTGCGACGCTCTATGAATACCGGGTCCGAGCGGTGGGCGTGGCAGGACCTGGTCCATGGTCGATCCCCGCCTCCGCCACCTCGCCCGCCACCGCATTGGACACCGCGCCTCCCAGCGTCACCCTTCTGACCCCCGCTCAAGGTGCCATCGTGTCCGGTCTCATCTCGGTCTCCGCTCAGGCCACGGACAACATCGGCGTTGCGTCTCTCGAAATCCGCTACTGGAACCAATACCTGGGACAGGAAATCACCCTTGGCTCCGTCTCCCAAGCCGGCAGCCTGACGGTCAATTTGGAAACCTCCGGCCTCACCCCCGCCTCCTACTCCCTCCGGGCTTTCGCCCAGGATGCGGTGGGAAACTGGTCGGTGGCCGAAATCCAGGTCCAAGTCACCGCTCCGCCCACCATCGTGCGCGTTACCAGCATTGCCTTGACCGGCAAGACCCAAGGTTCACGAGCCACCATCACGGGCACGGTGTCGGTGAAGGACACCTTGGGGGCCGCGGTCGGCGGCGCCAGCGTGACGACCCGGTGGACACTTCCCAATGGGAGCACGCGGACGTCGACGGTCGTCACCGACACCACCGGTCGAGCCACGTTTAGTGTCTCATCGGTGCGAGGCACCTACACACTGACTGTTGTATCCGTCAAAAAGGCCGGGGTCGTCTTCGACGCCGCGGGGAGTGTGCTCTCGAAATCCATCCGCAAATAGCAGGGCGCCCCGAGGCCCTTCCCCGGCTCCACCCACATCGCTGGCCACGCTGAGGCGGTGACTCGGTCACCGCCTTTTCTCCGCACCTCGCGCTGATCGCGCCAGGGGACGAGCCCTCCTTCTCGCTCTCTCATCCACCGCGGGTGCGGTCCGCGCATCAGCAGGGCGTGGCCAGCATCCCCGCACCGCAGTTGACGGTCGCCTGCGGCGACGAACTAACGGGGTCTAAGATTGAGACCGCGGCCCCCTGACTATCGACCCGCGCTCGCACCGAAGCACCGCAGCATCCTCTCCGACGATGATGTGGTGTGGACCGACCCGGTGAGCCGGGGCACTTCCAACTCGACCTCGATCACGGTGCCCGACCGAGGCACCCTCACGATCTACTGAGGCACGGCGACGCAGTTTCTCGATGCCAACCCCGCCGCCACACCACGCCAGCGTCATCCGCCTCGCCAATGAGTTGCGGGCGGCTTTGGTCGAGAACGGCTTGATCAAGGGTGGGGCCAACGACTAGCGAAAAGGCCGCGGCCGCCACATTCAGCGGACTGTTGGGACCGCTCAACGGTGAACCTGCTCAGACCGGATGAGTCCGAGCACAGCCTGCTATACTGGTCGGAATCACCAAAGTCGAACAAGCCACTCGTATGCGTGAGGAGATGACGAATGGTCATCGACTGATAATCATAGCCTCCGCGACTCAGGATTTCGACGGAGTCCTCCGCTAAACAACAAGCCACCGAGCCGTCCAAATCCAATCGACCCTGCTCCCAGAGTCGAAGGATTGCCGTCGCGACGAAGGTCTTTGTGTTGCTGGCAATGCGGACCGGCTGATTCGGTGTGAGCGGCACCCCTGTCGCACGATCCGCCACGCCAGCGGCCCCACTCCAAGTTCGGTAGTTCCGGGGCATCTCGACGTGAAGTGCCACTCCCGCTATCGCGGGGTTCGTAGCAATAAACGCGTCCAACGTTGACTGAAGCCCGCGTTCCAGCTTTCCCGTTGAACGCCGCGCTTCGACAGAGTGGCATCCCGACCCGACCGTCGCGCACGCCAAGATTGCGATCAGAGTTCTTACCGCCGTCTGCATCGCGATATTTACTATCAGGTCGGTGAAGGATTGTCGGCAGAGGTGTGAATAACCGCGGAGGTGAACATCAAACCCGCCCTATCCAGTGGCCAACGGCCCATGGGATGGCGCGCGCGCTCAAGGCCGCCTCGCCAGGGCTGCCCGAGACCCAACAGGGAAAGCGAATACTGCATCCTCGGCAGGCCATCCTCGCGGCGGCATCACTCGCAGTCGCAGCTCGGCTTGAACCCGACGCGCCTCGGTGATCGAACCGTAGGCATGCTCGGTAAGGATCGCGCGCTGAAGCTCGAAGAATGTCGAATGCCCCACGATTTGCCGATAGGCCTCGAGCATCATGGCGTGGCGCAAATACACCGAAATGAAATCAAATAGTTCCGCAGCGCCTTTGAGGCGTCCGGGCGGCCTGCTCCGGGTCCCGCCCGAACTGTGGGTAGCAGTGAATGGCTGTTCGACTGTCGTCCGGATGCGGTTCTGCTTGTTGTTCCAGTGCCACTCCCACCGGGTGGCCCAGCCCTCGTTGAATCAGACCTCGCGCCACGTCGCCGGTCCGACACTATCGCCGCACCATGGGTGCGCCACGTCATGCGCCAGAATAACGGGGTTAATCGAGTCGAATGCAATGTGGGACTAGGTCTAGACCTCGAGCGCGAAGTTTTGCGAGTTGCGATGCAGGACGACGCCATGCGAGTTGAACGGATAGGGCAGACCGAGTTCATCCACCATGAACTTGATGATTCCTTCCTGTCGTGCCGCGTTCGGGGTCGCTGCCCGTTTCTGTGCTGCCAACAGCGGAGTCTCGATCGCATCATGGAGCGCGCACGACAACGCTCCGCGAAGCGCCTTTTCGCTTCATCGACACCTTGCGGGCTCACGAACCGTCTCACGGCCGCCGCCGCCGCGGGGTACTTCAATCCAGGGAACTCCCGCCACCCCCAGGTACCAGCCCACGCAACGGCTGAACCATGCATTTCATCTCATGGATCGCGCCCGAAATCTCAACTTTTTGAATGTGCCCAATTGCGTTGTTCCGATCCCCATGGCGTCTCCGCTCTCGTGAGCGTTCGATCTCTAGCCGCCTTTCGCAAAACCCAGTTGCCGAGGGTCAGTTGATTCGCTACCAAGAGCCATGAGGCGGACTCTTGGGTTCTTCGGGCGATTGGGTTTGGCGCTGGGCTGGTGGGTTGGGCTCCACGCTTCGGCCGCCGAGGTTGGCTCCGCGTTCACGTATCAAGGCCAGCTCACCCGGAACGGCCTCCCCGCCAATGGTCCTTTCGACTTCCGCTTCGTCCTCTACGACGCTCCCGTCGGCGGCAATCAGGTCGGCCCCGAACTCACCAAGGAGTCGGTGCTCGTCACCGGCGGCGAATTCCATGTGGCCCTCGACTTCGGACTGAGTTCGTTCAATGGCCAGGGCCGCTGGATCGAGATCGGCGTGCGCTTTCCGGTGTTCGTCGATCCCTACTCGATCCTGAGCCCGCGACAACCAGTCAATGCCACGCCCTACGCGTTGTTCGCGCTGTCGAGCGGCGCCGCTGCCGCGCAGGGACCCGCGGGCCCCACCGGCCCTCAGGGTCCGCAAGGTCCGGCCGGCCCGAAGGGGGACCCCGGCGTTCCCGGCCCGATTGGGCCCGCGGGTCCCAAGGGTGAACCCGGCAGCAGCTGGGCGGGACTGAGTGGGATCCCGGCGGGATTTGCGGACGGCATCGACAACGAAACGACCTACAACATCGGGCCCGGGCTGCAGCTGCTCAGCAACAATACGCTCGGCGTGCTCTTCGGCACCGGCGGTTTTGACAATACCGTGGCGCGCGGATCCCACGGCCACGCAGGCACCACCTGGGGGTCGGTCGGATCGACTCCCGCCCTCCGCCTCGAAGGCACCGGCGGCGAAGGGCTCAGTGCCACCGGCGCCGGCGTCACCGCCGTTCACGCCCGGCAAACCGCCAACGCGGCTGGAGCCTACGCGGTCCTGGGCGAGGCGGAGCAAGGTTCGACCGGCGTCAGCGGGGTGAGCGCGAGCGGCTTCGGTGTCGCCGGCAAAAGCACGTCCGGCACTGGCGTCATCGGCGAAAGCACCACGGGGGCCGGCGTTCAGGGCGTGAACGGCGTCAAGCGCGGCAAACTCGGCACCGACGAAGCCGGCGTCGTCGCCGATGCGGGCACCCAGACCGCGACGGCCCTGCAGATCGAGAAGGGGGCGATCCGCGTCAAAGGCGCGGGACAAAACAGCGTCACCGCCGCGTTCATCCACGTCGTGACCGAAGCGAACCTGGTCGAGGACCCGCTGAAACTCGATCCGGGGATGACGATCATCAACAACCCGATCTGCAACAACGATCCCAATGCCCTGCTCTTCGTGACCCCCATCTACAACCCGTTGAACGGTCTGGTGGATATCACGCCCACGAAGTTCGCCATCCGGTATGTGTCCGCTTGGGATAACCGTTGGACCATCGCCGCCGAGCCCATGCGCGCGGGGCATAAATTCAACGTCCTGGTGATCAAACCGTAGGGCCCCACTCGCACCTCCATGGCCTTCTCTCCCGCCGGTTTGCTCAGGGTGCGGTGCGCCGCGTGGCCCGTCCTGGTCCTCGTGGTGACCCTGCTGAACGCCATCCTCGCGCTGAGCCATGCCCAGTTCGCCGTCAGCGGCCGCATCGTCGGCCCTGCAGCCGTGGTGAGTTCCGGAGGCGGGTTCTCCGTCGGCAATGCGCCGCTCTCGGCGGAACCTATCCCCCTCGCCGGCGGCGAATTCAGTTTGCGCGGCAGCGTCTTCCCCCGCTTGGTGTCCGCGTCGGATTTCGATCCCCAACCCGACCCGCCACGCCCGGATCACTGGTGGTCCGGCGACGATCGCGCGCGGGACCTGATAGGGCACGTCGACGGCACCGAGGTTGGCGGACTGACCCACGCCCCTGGCCTGGTGGGAACCGCGTTCCAATTCAACGGCAAGGACGCCGCTCTCCATCTGGGCGCGACCGTCGGCAACTTCGAGACCAACGACTTCTCGGTCGAGTTCCTCGTCCAATCGAGCACTCAGGGAAACGCCCCGTTCCTGCTCAAGCGTCCCGAGTGCAATTGGGGGAACTTCCTTGAGATCAGTGATTCCGCCGCATCGCTCGTCGAAGACCGCTTCCAGCGAAACTGGGCGAATGTCCCGTACGGCCGCAGCTTGAATGACGGGGACTGGCACCACCTCGCACTCACCCGCGCAGGTCGCGAGGTCGCCTTCTACATCGATGGCTCCGTGGCGTTCCGCCAGTCGTTCAACTTTGTCACCCGACTCTCCAACAGCGTCGACCTCGTCGCGGGCTTCAGCCCGTGTCCGCCCCACACCGGCGTGGCCCCGCTCAAGGGCCTGATGGACGAGATCAAGATTTACCAGGGCCGTGTCCTCACCCCGGCGCAGATCGCCGCCGCGGCGCGCGTGGTGCAAACGCTGCGGATCACCGAACAACCCGTCGGCCTCTCGTTCCCGCATCCCGCCGAGGCCTACACGCTCCGGGTCCGCGCCGCGTCGACGGCGCCCGGTCCCCTGTACGGCACGGTCCGCTATCAATGGTACTTCAACGGGACCCCGATCCCGGGAGCCACCGAGAGCGCATTCACCCTTCGCCCGGTGGACGCCCACAGCATGGGACGCTATTACGCGACGGCGAACGATGGCGTCACGACGGTCCGCAGCACCGAGGTCGACGTCGAAGTCCAGTCGTTCGCCCTCCCCCCACCGATCCACTGGTGGCCCTTTGAGGGGAACCTTCAGGATGCGATTACCGGCGAGACCGGCGGCGCTTCCAACGGCACCTTCTTCGCCTCCGGCCGCGTGGGCCAGGCCTTCGATTTTCGCGGCAGCAACTACCTCGACCTGGGTTCGAAGGCCGGCGCCCTCGGGACGGCGGACTTCACGATCACTCTCTGGGCACAGGTGATGAACACGGTCATCTCGCCCACGTTCCTTTCCTGGAAAGCCAACTGCCAGGCGGGGGCCTACTGGCGCGTCGGATTGTGGTCCGGGGACTTCACCCATTCCGCGCCCGATTTCTCACTGATCGGTGGAAATTTTTCGCAGATCGACGTCCCGGTGGGGGGGGTGTTTTCGACCAACAACGTGAAGGACGGCCAGTGGCATCACCTGGCCTTCGTGCGCCAGGGCACCAACGCCTTCGTCTACCGTGACTCCATCCTCGTCGGCTCGGCGTATGGCTTCGCCCTCGCCGACCTCCCCCAGCTCGGCCGACTGCTCGTCGGCATCAACCCGTGCAACATCGGGGTGCCGTCCTCCGTCAATCCTGAGTTCTACAGCAACCCGATGATCGGTCAGCTGGATGAGATCAAGATCTACCGAACCGCCCTCGTCGGAGCGGAGATCGCCGCCGAGTGGCGGGCCGCACCCACCCCGCTCGCCCCGCCCGGGGTGGCTCCGAATCTCGCCGTCGACGGGCTCCGTGAGCCCACTCGGTTCCGTTGGCAGATCGCCCCGCGGCCAGGCCAGACCTTGAGCGAGAAGGATCTCGCCGGTGTGGACCTCGAAACCTCCTCCGACCTGCGGATCTGGAAGGTGATCCCCGGCGCAGTCCGACTCGTCGATGGCCAGGTCGAAATCGTCGACCTCGAAGCCTTCGCCAAGCGGGAGAGCTTCTATCGTCTCACCTACCGGGATCCTGCCCAGAACCAAGCCGTGGGCGGCGAGTTCCCTGCCCACCAACTCAGCGACGACCTTATCGCCGCGGCACAGCAACACCTCGATGCTTTCGTCGGCGACGGCGATCCCGCCGATCCGGATGTCGCCGCATGGAGCGACGCCGTCCTCGGACCGGTGGCACGTTACCTCCACGACCCAGCCTACGAAAACGGCGCCGAGCCGGCCTTTGTGGAACTGAAAATGGTTTCGCGCGATGGCACCCAGGATCGTGGCTACCTCCTGCTCTCCCTGACCGAAGCATCCCCGTGGGTCGTTGAATTCTCCACGGAAGGTCGAACCAAGACGGAGCGTGCCCAGGCAGAAATCCCCGGACTGAAGCCCCGCAAATTCATGCGCTTCAACCCCTCCTTCATCGCCATGGAAGACAACTCCGGAGCCCTGTTGGGCACCTGGGGCACCGTGCCGTTGCTGCCGCAGGGCCCGCTTCCTGCGACGCGCGGTTTGTACTCCGGCGAGTACGACAGCGAGAGCGGCGTCCGCCGTCGGCCAGAACCCGGAGCCCGCCCGACGTTGGTTTCCTCCGATAATTACGCCGATCTGCGCACCCATTTCGCAGCGAATCCCATCCGGGTAGCCGCGCGACGCGCGCGCACCTCCGCGTGGGCGTCCCGACTCGCCGGGCTCGCCGGAACTCGCGAGGTCCTGCGGATCCGCATCGGTCAATCGGTCGATCTCGGCACGGAACAGGTCTTCACCCGGGTATGGGTGGATGCCGATGATGAAGTCCCGGGGGTCGAGGCGCACGCGCTGGCGCGCGGCATTCGCGTCACCGGGCTCAAGGCCGGCAGCGAACTGGTTCGCGCCCAGGACGAGTCGGGGGCCATATCGACCTTCTCCGTCGTCGTAGGCGCTTCCGCCGCGCTCGCCGGCATGCTTCCCCAAGGACCGTGCGCGGATCACACCGTGAGCTATTGGGCAGCGGGGACCGGCTGGGCGGGTGATCAGCGTCAATATCGGCAGGTGAAAAGTCCCGAATGGTGCCCCCCCGTTGGCTGCGGCCCAACTGCGCTCATGATGTTGTTGGGATGGTGGGATGCGAACGGAGTGCCCAGTGCGTTCTACCAATTGAGCTCGGGAATCGGCCAGCCCGACAACGACTTCCGATTCAGCTTCGCGGGCCTCGCCTCCAGCGATGCGCCGAAGACGCTGCCGGGCGGCAAGGTCATCACCACCCTCGGACATGTCGAGTACGTCCCGTCACCGGAGGAGGCGATTCTGCGTCCCGTGGCGCGGGACCTGTACGAACTCTGCAACACCTTCTGCGTCTCCGGCCAGGGAGCGACCCACCCGAGCGACCTGATGAACGCCGCCGAATCCTATGTCGACCGCGTGGTGCGGAATCTTACCTCGCCGCAGAACGAGTTTGGCGAACAACTCCTCGGCGCTCAGATCCGCACCCGGTACACCGACTGGTATTGGGCGGGCGGAACAGACTGGGAAGGCGGCGGGCTGCTAGTGGCGAACGACATCAAGGAGGGACGGCCGGGAATCGTGGGCTTGGGGGACACCCTGTTCGACCTGCACTACGCCGTCGCCTACGCCTACAAACGAATCGATTACTACGAAGGCTGCGGCAACAACCGCGAACTCGTGGATCGTCGCCGCTGGTTCAAGTGCAACATGGGTTGGGGAGAGGATGTCACTCCGGAGTATCACGACGCCGAGAGCGTCTGGTTCGGCCTCACCATGAAGCTCTGGCAGAAGAAACTGCCCCACGCGAACTGACCGGGGCGCCAGATCGTGCCCCGATCCGAGAAGTTGACCGAGTCAAAACACCGCCTGGCGTTGCGAGGTACGGACCGCGTCCGGGCGCAAAGGTCGGACTATAGGGTTACGTCCTGACATTCGATATTCGGCCCCGATCTTCGCCTACGACCACCTGCCCCCGGAGGACAATGCAGTCCTTCCGCCCATCCCTTCGTGAGCTTGGTGTCCTTCGTGGCGACATTCCATCTCCGAGGCGTCGACAATGGGATCAAGCCACGACATCCGATGTTTCAGTTCCATTGTTGCCAGAGACCCTCTGCCCTGCGGATCGCGTCGAGGGCCGGTCTTCTGATTCACCACGAAGGTCACGAAGTGCACGAAGAATTCGGGCCACCATCCGCTTCGTCCCGAGCTTCAGGAGCTCGACGTTGAAGTTGATCAGGATCCCAACCTGCTTCCCACTCAGTCGGAGATAGGTCAGGAGCTGGGCCTGGTGAATCGGAAGCAGCACATCGACCGCCTTCAGTTCCAGAATCAGCGTGTCCTCCACCAGAACATCGACACGGTACCCGCAATCGAGGCGAACTCCCTTGTAGTCAATGGGCAGCGGGCAGCGACGGGACTAGTTGCGACGCTGGAGATGAATCTCCAGCTCACGCATGACGCCATTGTTGGTGGTTTTCTGGTAGAAGCTGATGTCCGTGGCGGTGTGTTTGAATTCGTGCTCCTTCGCATCGACCAGGATGCCTCCAAACGTGGTCGTATTCACGTACTTGGTGGTGGAACGACTCTCCGCGTAGGACGCGCCCTTTGAGATTCACAGGTCGAGGATCTGAGGGTGTTTGTCGAAAACGAGGGCGCGGAGGCGCTCGCGACCACCTCGTGCGGAGAGAAAGCGCTTCCGAAAGGATTTGGTATTCGC
>JADLFD010000177.1 GCA_020845805.1 Verrucomicrobiales bacterium
CAGAACGGCAATCCCGGTCGCGTGGCGGGTGACGCGCGTCCCGGCGCGGTGAACTTCATCGTGGGCGGCGAAGCCTCCCCGCACCTCTATCCGGAGTTTCAGACCGGCAACCGCTGGACCCTGGGCTTTGATCGCCTCGGCGACGGTCGCTATGGCACGGTGCAGACGTACAGCCTCGACACCGCCACGCTGACGCAGACGCCGCTCAGCAAGGCGCAGGACTCGGCCAACGGCCGTCTCACCAGCGGTGGCGCGCCGGGCAACCAGATCACGCGTTTTGGCGGTGATGTGGTCGCGCTCAGCAACGGCAACTTCGCCTCCGTGGTGGAGGACCGTTCGAATGTGCTGCGACCGGATGGCAACGCCGCGGTGGCGACCATCTTTGCTCCGGACGGCACGGTGGTGAAGGAGAGCTTCCTGGTCGCGAACGGCGACCTGTGGGCCAACGTCGCGGCCTTCAAGGGCGGCTTCGTGGTCCGTGTCGGCGGTATGCTCTACTTCTTCGACAACGCCGGCAATCCGCAGGGTGAGCCGGTCGACCAGGCCACGTCGGGCGAGAGCTTCGATCGCGGCCGTGGCGACGGCACCCGCATGGGTGGCCACATCAACAGTCCCTACTTCTGCCTCGTCGGACGCGTGGTCAACTCGACCGCGGTTCGCGTGGCGATCTGGGATGGCACCACGCGCGCCTTCGTCGCGCTGGCGGACGCCAGCGAGGGCGGGTTCCGTGCCGATGCCGATCGCGCGGTGGTGGCGATGGACGCGCTCAGCCGCATCACGGTGGCCTGGGTCTCCAAGCCCGACGGCTACGAGCAGCAGCAGGTCGCGGCGCGCGTGCTCGCGCTGGACGGCGCGACCAAGACGGTCACGCCGCTGACCGGCAGCTTCCTGCCGTTCGTGAACCAGGCGCCCGTGGGTGGCATCCGGTCGGTGGGGATGTCGGTGGCCATGACCACCAAGCAGATCCTCATCGCGGCCAAGGGTGAGATCAACTTGGAGAACAAGCCGGACCAGGGCGCCAACTCGCCTCGCGAGTTGAACTTCTACACCGTGGTGTCGCACCCCTCGCCGAAGGATGATCCGACCACGCCGGTGGGTGGCGGCGGCGGTGAGGCCCCGCGCCTCACGGTGACGCGCAGCGGCAACGTGCTGACCATCACCTCCAGCCCGCAGCCGCTGGCGGCGGGTTACGTGCTCCAGCTCGCGCCGTCGGTGAGCGGTCCCTGGGTCACCCAGGCCGGCGCCAACACGCCGTTCAACGCGACCATCGGCTCGGAAGCCGCCGTGTTCCTGCGCGCGGTGAAGCCGTAGTCACAATCGAGACGGGGCGGGGGCCGGGCGCATCCCGGCTCCCGCTCGATTCTCCCGGAGGGTAGAGACTCTCCGACGCAAAAAGGGGACCGGCGCGAGCCGGTCCCCTTTTGTTTTACCTTGGGTCTCCGGTGCCCTCACCGGGTCGCAAGCACGCGGACGCGGATATTGCGATAGCGCACGAACTGTTTGGTGTAGTCGCCTCCGCCGTGGACCTGAAGCCCGATGGCTCCAGTGTCCGGGTGCCGGCGTGTGGGCTCGGTCCACTCGGAGAATTTCACTCCGTTGATCCAGGTGGTGATGGTGGGCGGATTGGCGACGATGCGGGCCCGCAGTTCGTTCCACTCGCCGTGGCGCCAGAAGTGACGCCACGCCTCGGGGAGCACGGGGAGCGGGAGTTTGGGGTCCCCCGCTTTGCTCTCGATGATGTCGGTGACCTTCTCCAGAAAACTCCAGGACGCGATGGCGGGTTTGCCGCCCAGTTTACCCTCCCCGTACAGTCCCATGAGGTTGCCGCCCTGATGGTAGTCGATCATGGCCTGGTAGGCCGTTCCATCCTCGGTGCTGCGCAGGAAGAGCCCGCTATCGGGGCCGAAGTCATTGCGCATCTCCAGGGCAATCTCGAAGTCTCCGAACGCTTCATCGGTGAGGATGATGCCGCCATTGCCGGGGATGTCCTGGCACCCGACGATGGCGCCGTCTTCGATCACCCATTTCCCTCCGGACTGATGCTTGCTCGCCGCGCTGTGCCCGGTCTTGGCGCTCGTATGCCAGCCCTGCAGGGTCTTCCCGTCAAAGAGCGGGCGCCAGGGCGGCTCTGCGGCGTGTGCGGCAAGCGGCGGGCTGGTCAGCAGGAACGTGGCGGCGGCCAGTCCCAGGGCAAAGGTGCAGCGTTCCGTGGGGGTGCTTGGACGTGGTGCATTCATGGAAGGAAGGGAATGGAGGACGCGACTTTGGCCCACCGGAGGTGCGGCGGCGAGTCCGGAGCGTGACGGCCGGCTCGCGCTGAATTTGGCTCGGGGAGAGGGCGTCCGAATGAGCAGTCTCGGAAACCAAATCATGAACACGAAATCTCTCATACTTGGCGTGGCGGCTCTGGTGGCGGTGGGGGTGGGATCGGGATGCGTGGTCAGTGTGGGCGGTGACTCTGACCACCAGCACGTGCGGCACGAAGTGTCGAAGCCGGCTCCGGTGGTTCTGCCGGCGGTCACCCCCGACGATGCCGGCGTGATGGCTGAAATCGATGCGGCCACGCGACTTGGGCTCGAAGGCTCCCGGGTGGAAGTCCTAGGCCATGTGGCCTCGCGAGCCGGGCTGAGTCCTGCCTGCCAGGTTCATTTGGTGAACATCGGATTGCGGCACCTCCAACTCGAGGGCAGCCGGTATGATTTGCTGACCACGTTGATCCAGAATCCAGCGTTCTCGGCGCCCGCGAAAGAGGCGATCCTTCGACAGGTCGAGTTTCTTGGCCTGGAAAACAATCGGCGGCAGGTGATCACACTGATCCAACAGCGCGCGGCGGGTTCGTGACTCAGTCCACGAACTCCAGGTCCTGGCGGTGAGGGATCAGGCCGCGCTCGAAGGCGCGGCCGAGGAATCGGCGGATGGTCTCGCGGCCCTTCTCCCCGTAGTCGAGCGTCCAGTGATTGACGTACATGCCGACGAAGCGGTCGGCGAGGTCGGTGCCCATGTCACGGGCGTACTGGAGGGCGTGCTGCACCGCCTCCGCGCGGTGATCGAGACTGTACTGGATGCTCTGGGTCAGGAGCCGCGAGATGCGACTTCGGAGGGCCGGCGGAAACCGTTTGTGAATGACGTTGCCGCCGAGGGGCAGGGGAAGTCCGTCGTTCTCCTGTCCCCACCACACCCCGAGATCCGCGCAGCAGGTGAGGCCTTCCTTTTGAAAAGTCAGCTGGCCCTCGTGGATGATCAGGCCGACGTCCGCGCGGTCTTCGCGCACCGCCTGGAAGATCTCGTCGAAGGGCACCACGATGTATTGGAACTCGGAGGCCGGCCGCCCCAGCCAGAGCTGAAGCGCGAGAAAGGCGCTGGTCATGGTGCCGGGGACCGCGATTCGCAGGCGCGCCACGTCCGTGCGGGAGAGGGAGCGCTTGGCCACCAGCATGGGCCCGTAGCCGTCGCCCATGCTCGCGCCGCTGGGCAGGAGGGCATACTGGTCGGAGACGTAGGCGTACGCGTGAATGCTGATGGCGGAGATGTCGAGTTCCCCGCGCGTGGCCCGCTCGTTCAGGGTCTGGATGTCCTGCAGGATATGCTCGAATTCCAGGCCACCCGTGGGCAGCAGACCCTTCGCCAAGGCATAGAACATGAAGGCGTCATCGGGATCCGGTGAATGTCCGAGCGTGAGCGGCCTCGCAGGCGTCATGGACCGACGTTACTCAAGCCGGGGCTGAGGGGAAACGTTGGAGTCGGGGAAGGCGGGCAGGAAGATGGAGGGCAGGAAGATGGAGGGCAGGAAGATGGAGGGCAGGCGGCGATTCTCCAAAGCTCCCCGGCCTTTATTTTCCTGCCTTCATTTTCTTGCCCCTCCTCGGAGGTGCTCGGGTGAGGGGTGGGAGGGAGAAACGGGGGTTAAGAGGGTGTGGCATCCGATGGCCAGAGGAGGCGGAAGGAAGGGTGAGCAAGGGCCTCGTGGGGATCGAGGATGGCCACCTCCGCCGCCTCGGCCGCGGGGTCGTATCGGCGCGACCATTCCCGGAAGTGGGGCGTGACGACGAAGGCCCATGCCCCGGTGGTCAGTTGTCCGAGTCCGAGCAGGGCGGGTTGGCCGTACTCGATCGACTCGGCGCCGGGAGTGGGTTGGATGAGGCAGCGGTCGGTACCCCATTCGAAATGGACCCCGTGCTTGGCGTATACTAGGTCGAGTCGGTCATGGCTAAGGTGGACGAGGTAGGCGCCATGGAACGCCGCGCCACGCAGTTGCAGGACATTGCTGACTTCGAGGTCGTCGAACTCGATGATTTCAAACCGTCGATCTTCGAAGACGCGGTCGAGACTGAGTCGGAGGTCCTGGATCTGATGCCCCCCGGAGGTGGCGAGGGCATGGAAGACCGCTTCGTGGATGAGGTGGGTGTCCCGCGGCTCGAGGAACGGAGGGGGCAGGGGGCGCGGGCTGGGGAGGGCCGGAGGTTGGGTGGCGACGGGGGCTGGGGCTTCGACTCGCGGCGGTGCGGGAGGGGGCGCAGGGAGACTCGGCTTCGGCAGGGGCGGTGGCAGGGGTGGTGCCACTGGGGTCTGAGGTGGGGGGGATGCGGCCGGGGCCGGGTCAGCGGGTGCGCTCACGGTGGGCACGTTGCCTCCGCCACGGCGGATGGCGGGATGGTTGAGGAATTGTTGGAGTTGAGCGGCGGTGGTGGAGCGGTATTTCACGTCGCCGAGTTCAGGGATGGGCACTTCGCCACCGTCGGGTCGACGACGCCGGAAGTAGAGAAAGGGTGGTGCCAAGCGCAGGACGACCCCGGGTTGCAGGAGGTCGCAGTGCTCCCCGTCCTGAAGAGAATCGAGGGTCTCCTGGTTGAGGTGGCCATGGATTTCGGTTCTCGCGCCGGCGCGATGGACGAAGAAGGCGATATCATAGCCGGTGGAGGAGGCCGGATTCTCACGGATCTCGATCCCGTTGGCTCCGAGAGCGGAGGCGGGCGGCGCGCATTCCGTATTGAGGAAGGCCTCCAGGGCGGCGACCCCGGCGGGGGTGGGCTCGTAGCGGGTGCCGTTGAGTTCGATGTAGCGCTGGAGCGGGTCGACGTGGAGGGAGCGGAAGGGGCGAGTCCACCCTTCCGCGGCGAGGTGAGCCAGGCCGCGCATGCCGGTCTCGGTGTGGTCCGAACCCCGCGCGGCACGGATGAGGAGGTGTCCGTACGGATCCAGGCGCACGTGGTAAGTGACGCCTTGAGGCAGGGAGGATTCGTCCCGGCGGGAAGGTGTTGGGGGGCGGGGAGGAGGTTGGGCAGCGTGCCGGGCGTTGAGCAGTCGGGTGAGTCGTTCGGCGGCGCCGGGATCTTGCGGCGAGAAACTTTCGCCGTTGAGGTCGACGGTGCCATCGGCGGCCACATGGAAGGACTGTGGGGGTTCCATGAGGCCGCGGGTCACCCATTTGTAGTGATCGACCTGCATCCAGGATTGTCCGGGGGCAAGGACCGAGGATTCGTCGCCTGCAGCGAGCACGAACCCGCGGGGGGCGCCCTCGGGATGGAGGTCGAGGCGGGCGATGATCGGGCCGTGAGCGGCATGCTGGGTCGGGGGATTCATGGGGAGGCAGCG
>JADLFD010000178.1 GCA_020845805.1 Verrucomicrobiales bacterium
AATTGATGCTTCGGGTTCGCGACTTGACCGGTTCGAACAGGGGAGTCAACTGAACTGCGGTTGGTAATCATAGCGTTGGCGGGTGTAGCGCTTCGGTGCTCGCCCGCCAACAACTCATGTCATCTCTGAGCGCTCGGAACGTCCCGGGCGCAGGTTCTCCAAACTTTTCTCGGAACTTTTCCGGCGGACCTCGTCAGGAAGGCTGCGTGGGGTGCTTGATCATGAAGAGCCACGCGCAGTTCTGGGGACCGGGCTTGTCGCACGACAACCGGGAGCGGAAGGCAGTCGGATGGCACAGTCCGCGGCATCGGGCAGGGCGTCCCTTTCGCCCTGCCGTTCTGGCGTCGACCGTCGTCCTGATGCTGGTCGCCGTGCTGGCGGAGGTCCTGGCGCGGCCGGCGTCGGCGGCCACGCGGCGGACGCAGGTCCTTGCGCTGCAGCCCGGTTGGAACTCCGTGTTCCTGGAGGTGCAACCTACCGCGGACCTCCCGGAGGAGGTGTTTCGTGGACGTCCGGTGACCGTGGTGGCGTGTCCCCTGCCGGGGAGCCAGGCCGAGGAATTCCTGCGCACCCCGGGGGATGCTTCGTGGCGGAGTGAGCACTGGGCGGTGTGGCATGCCCCGGGCCGACCGGAGGCGTTTCTCTCCAATCTCCATCGCATCCAGGCGCGCCGCGCCTATCTCGTCCACGCCACGGAGGCGTTCACCTGGCACGTGGAGGGTGAGGGCCGCGCGGCGGAGATCGAATGGCAGCCCAACTCGTGCACCCTGACCGGCCTGCCGGTGGCGCCGGAGGGCAGCCTGACCTTCGCGGAGTTCTTCCAAGGCAGTGCGGCGCATCAGCCGCTGCGGGTGCTTCGGTTGGAGTCGGGCGAATGGCGGACCTTGATCGATCCCGGCGCGCAGCGGGTGCGGGCTGGGGAAGCCTATTGGATCGAGACGCAAGGGGCGTCGTCGCACCAGGGACCGATCCGCCTCCGCCTGCCGGCACGGGGCGAGCTCGACTTTGATCTGCGCGGCACCACGGCCGAGCTGGATTTGAAGAATGTCAGTGCCGTTCCGGTGCGCGTGCGCATGGAAACGGTCGGCGGGGAGGATGCGCTACTGATACGTCGTGTGTTTCGCCGGGAACGGAGCCTGGAGCCAGTGCGAGAGACGGTGACCGGAGTGGTGGAACTTCCCGAGCTGCCCCCGGGCGCCTCTCGTGCGCTCCGGCTCGAGCCCGACCGCAACGCGATGCGCACGGTCACGGCGGAGACACTGCTGCGGATTTCCGACGGCCGCGGATGGGAACGCTGGATCCCCGTGCGCGCCCGGCGCGAAGCCGTGGGCGCCGCGCCTCTACCCTGAGCATGACCCTGACCCGGAGACCCTGATCTCGATCCCGACTGAATCATGAGGACGAAACAATGCATGGGTGGTTGGGCGGCGGCGTGGGGCGTGTTGCTCCTGGCGGTGTGCGCTCGCGGCCAGGTGTTGGCACCCAACCCGGAGGCGGCGGGTCTCTGGGTGGGTGAGATCACGGTCAATCAGGTGACGCATGTGGCGGGCGGCACCAACGCGCCCGTGGCCGATGCTACCCAGCTGCGCGTGATCCTGCATGTGGGCACCAACGGAGTCGTGCGCCTGCTCAAGGATGTCACCGTGGCACGCAAACGATCGCGCACTCCCGACACCGCGCCGGCGACGGACGCCTCGCTGATCCTGGTGACGAATCCCTCGTTGCTCCCCGGACTGGGAGGCGTGATCCGACGCAATGGCAGGCTGGTCGGGCAACGCCTCGCGACGGCGTCCTTCGACTTCCCGGGTCAGGAACTGATCCTGGAGGGCGGATTGGGCGCCAACTTCCGTTGCGCAGGAACGCTAGAGCTGGCCCCGGCGCATCCAACGAACCCGTTTCGACACCCTTTCCATCCGAATCTCGGCGTCGGCGTCCGGGTGACGCGCGCCTTGGGCATGCGTTTTACGCAACCGGCGTCGGCGGTCCAGGGGGTGACGCAGCTGACGGGCGAGTACGAGGAGACCGTCACGGGGCTGCATCGTGCGCCCCTTGTGGCGAAGGGGGTGGTGGTGCTCAACCGCGTGAGCGGGGTGGGCGTGCTGAATCAGTGATTCGAACCAATCCGATTGCATGAACAGGACTCGATTTCACGGCATTAGGACGGCGCGTCGCCTGGGCCCGGACGTCTATCCGCAGTCGTGTCGGGGTTGGCTGGCGGCGAGGGCACTTGGGTACACGAAGGCGATGATGTTCACGATCGCGGCAGCGATGGTGTTCACCGGGTGGTCGGGTTCGATGCGGGCGCAGGGTGCGCAGCCCTTCGTCAAAACCATCCAGCCCGTCGGCAGCCGGGGCGATGTGGCCATCCAATCCACGAAGGTGAGCGAGGATGGGTCGTTGATGGTGGCGGGCGTTTACAGCGGCATCGCGAGGTTCTCTTCGACGCTCGAGCTCGACACCGGGACGGCGAAGATGGCGGTCTTTCTGGCCAAGCAGGATGGCAATGGGGGTTGGGCCTGGGCCAAGACCCTGGTCCGCCAGGGGGAAGGCGATTTCTACCAGGTCAATGACATCGCCATCGCGGGGACGAACGTGGTGGTGGGCGGGGAGTGGAGTCCTGCGGGGGGGGGGACGCGGCGCGGGTGGGTGGCAGTGCAGGAAGCCACGCGCCCTGCGGTGGCGCCGGTGTTCGGCTCATTTCACGGAGGCACGGATCCCGTCGCCTATGCGTCGGTCAGTCGCGTGGCCATGGGACGGGACGGGGCCTTGTATGCCGGGGGCAAGTTTCGGAAGAGCCTGACCGATGGGGTGCGCACCGTGGCGGGGATCGTTCCGGCGAGCGGCGCGCTCTACGACCAGGACATCTTCATCCTGCGCCTCGATGCCCAGGCGCGGATCAGCTGGGCGATCCGTTCGGGGAGTTCGTTGCAGGATCTGCCGGTCACCGCCCCCGCCCGCGCCAACGGCATGGAGGAGGATGTGGTCGGGCTCGAAGTGGATGCCGAGGGCACGGTGCTGGTGGCGTTCAACGCGGCGGGGACGATCGTTCCGCTGGTCCGGCCCGTGTTTCTCCTGCACGCCAACAGCGCGCCCTATCAGAACGTCTACACTGGATACGAAGCGGGCTCGGCGGTTGGCTTTTCCTTCGGCGCGCTGTCCGGGTTGACGGGGCGCATCTCGAGCACCGGAAACTGGCTCACCATCGGGGCGATCGAGTTCAACCTCGGTCTCGATCGTCCTCTGCGCACGATCGCCAGCGTGTACAACGTGCCCGCCACCGACGCGACTTTGGCGGACGGCAAATTCTACGTCTGCGGCACCTACGTCAGCGGGAGCACGACCAATGGTTTCCTGATCCGGACTGGTGCGGACACCGTGCGTCCGGACGGTCCGGTGGTTTACCTGAGAAGCACGAGCACCGACCCTACGACACCGGTGAGTGTCGATGCGCGCGGCGGCAAGGTGATGGTTTCCGGGGGCATGGGGCGCACTCTACGTCAGCATCAGGTGGCGTTGACGGACAGCGATCTGGGCGGGGTGGACTCCGAGATCACCAGTTTACGCGTCAACCAGTTCCTCGCGGCCTATAGCGGGGAGCTAAGACCGCTGTGGGCACGGACGACCACACGACCGAATGACGAAGGGGCACCCTCCGATCTGGGTGGGCGCGCGTTGGCGTACGACAGCCTGCGGCGCGTGGTGTTCTGGGGCGGTCACGTTCGCGATGGCCAGCGGAAGCTCTTCCTCGGCGAAGAGGACAATCCCGTGGTGCTCGGGCCCGCGGGCGCTCGCACGGCCTGGCTCACGGCGCTCGAGGACTCCGGTCGATACCGCGAGCAGGTGAAGTTGGTGGTGAACTCGGCGTTCGGTCCCATCACGGTCAATGGCAGCGCGGCGCCCAGTCCGGTGGTGGACACGATCCTGCTGCGCGACACCACGGTGGTGGTGGGAGTGCCGGCCCAGTTCCCGGCGGTGGTGGGAGCCACGGATCTGACGCGCCAGCGATGCACCGGCTTTCGCATCGATGGCACGGTGGTGTCCGGGGATGCGAACCAGCACACGTTCGTGCTGACCGCGGACACCTCGATGACCTTTGGATGGCAGACCGAGCATCGCCTCACCATCCAGAGCGACCATGCTACGGCCGGGTTGAGTGGAACCGCCGCGGCCGGATCGGCGGAACCGCCCATCGGCGTGACCTGGATCCGGGCCGGGGAGCTGGTGAATGCGTTCATCGACGGTCTGGTGCTGCCGGTGGATATCGTGCAGACGGGCACGCGGTACATCGTGACCGGCTACGAGGCCTCGGGTGCGGCCGGAACCAACCTCGCCTTTCCGCAGGTGGCCGCGCGCCAGCAGGTCCCGCAGTTTGCCATGACCCAGCCCGCGACGATCCGCTACCGCTGGAAGCAGCAGCATCGACTTCAGATCAGCACCACCAGCGATGCGGTGATGAGCCTGCCGCTGGCGCGTCAGCTGTCGACCAACGGCACGGAAGTCGCGCGCGGTGCGGGTACTGGCGAATTCTGGTTCGACCATGGCGCCCCGGTGCAGGTCCTGGCGCCGGTGCAGGACACCGCGCTGAGGCGCGAGCTGAAGGGGTGGCGCAATGCGGATCCGGCGGATGGTTTCTTCCCGCGCATTGAGTTCATTGCTCCGGACGATGCGATCCCGGATTACGTGCAACTGGACGTGCATCTCGATGCCGTGGTGGAGAGCCGTCGCTCCTACCTGGGTCGGAGTGTGGCTTCGTTCGCGCGGCCGATGCGGGTGAGTTGGGATTTTGGGGATCTTGTGTTCCGCGTGAACACGGCGATTGGCGAGCGCGTGGTGCTGCCCGCCGGGGTGACGGTGGCTCCCGGAAAGGCCCCCGTCGGAGTGCGTCTGGTGGAGGCCCCGCCGGGCAGCACCAGCGCCGACGTGCAGGTCTGGGACGACGTCGCGGATCGCGCGTATCCCTTGCGTCCGGGCATCTTCTATTTGGATTGGGACGATGGCGCCGGCGGGCGGATCGTCACGCAGGTGTTTGCCGGCTTCCCGGGGGATCCCATTCCCCAGACCGCGCCGGCGGCGGTGTTCGCCGGCCGCTCTCATTTCCGGCACATCGCGGCGAGTGCGCCCGAAGTGACACCGGCTGTGCGGCTCGATGCGGCGACCGAGGATGCGCAGTATTTCCTTGGACTGAAGTATCAGACCGGGACCGCTTCGGTCGTGGACGGCGCGTTCCTGGCGGGATCGCCGGGGCGCGGTGTGCTGTTGTTTTCCCTCTCCACCAATACGGCGCGAGCGGCGACGGGGGATTTGACGCGCGAGATCCTGGCGGTGCGCGTGGTGGAGACGCGGTCCTGGGACGCGGCGACGGACTGGTCGGGTGCGTCGGGCATGGTCAAGACGGGGCCGAGTGCGGTGGTGGGGGCGAGATTGACCAGTGCCTTCGACACCGCCGGACTGGGGACCGGTTATCTGATCCATTCCAACGCGAACTATCACGCGGGCATTCACGATCGCCTGCGGGCGCAGGGCCCGATCATCCCGGTGAACCGCTTTCCCGCCTCGTATCGGATCCCGGCGGAGCACGAACTCGTGGTGGTCTGGTACGAGCGCATCGACGGCATCCTCTGGCCCTACCAACCGGTGCGGTACCCGTCCTTCGAATGGCCTGCGAAAGCGACCGGCCCGGATCCGGCGCCAGAGGCGTTGAAACGCATCGTCATTGCCAGCCGGCTGGGGTCGGAGGGCCTGGATCACGTGGGCAACCTTCAGCCCCGACTGGCACCGCCGCGCTATCAGGCGGTGAAGATCTACCAACAGCCCGATCGCCGTCTGCCGGGGTTCAACCCGAACGAGGAACATGCGCGGATCTATCCTTCATTGCTCGCCGGGGAGGACGGTCTTACGGCGCCGACTGCGTTCGCCTTGCGCAACGACCTGAACGTGTCCGCTGCGCTGATGGCCGCGCAGCCCGGGCGCTTCCATCCCAGCGACTACACCTCGGACCCCTACGTGTTGGTGGAGTTCGTGGATACCGAAACCGGCGAGCCCGGAATGGCGGTGTACGAGGTGCAGCGCGAGGATTCATCCACGCGCGATCCGCGCCTGACCGAACTGCCCGGGGCGGGCACCGATTCCTACGAGTTTCGGTATACGGTCCGCGCCGGCGAGTTGCTGCAGCCTCTGTATCCGCTGAATCTCGTGATCGGGCTGAACCCCTGTGTGAACACGATGCCCGCGCTGTTCACGACTCCGAAGTCACTGCCCAACGGATCCTGGTTCGAGGATGTGAATCCAGCGCAGCGCACGTGGTTTGTGGATCACAAGGGCCAGGCCTGGGCGGTGTCGGGGGATTCGGCCTTGCTGGCGCGCTACCAGTATCCGCTGGCGAATGATTTCTGGTACCCGATCGAGGAGGATGGCGTGTCCGGGGACGTGGCGGAGGGGGATTGTGTGCCCTTCCTGCCGCTGTTCGATCCGGCGAATGGTCTCCTGGGAGCCTTCGCCGCCGATGCGCCGACGCGCTGGCGATCGGCCCCGGTCCGTTTCAACACCGCGTGGCCGACGAATGCTCCCGTGCTCAAGGTCGGTGAAACGTTGACGTACGCCGGCGGGGAATACGCCGCCGACCACCCGGAGTCGCCTGGTTTACCGGGCATTCTCGGGTGGGCTGCGGGTGAAGTGGTGTTCGACTCGATGAACGCCTCGATGTCGACCACGGGATTGGTGAATCACGTGAATCGCTTTGTGGCACGCGTGATCTCTCCCCTGGAAGAGCGTTTGGTGGCGCTGCCTGCCGCCAGTCTCCCCGATGCCCTCAAACCCGGAAGCCCCGACGTGCGCGTGGAAGGCGACCGCTGGTTCTTCACCAAGCTTTCGCCCTCCCTGCAGAAGCGCGTGTTCTTCCAGCCGCTTGCCAAACTGCGCCCTTCCGATGCGCCGGGGGTGCTCGGCCTGCGGGGGTACGTGAACGATCGCACTCTGGGGGCCTCCGATCTCACGGCGTCCCCGCCGCCGGTGTATGTGCTGGAACCGAACATCCTGACCGCGACCGAGCGCAGCCAGGTGCGGGATCTGGCCTCCGGCAGTGTTGCCTGGACCGCGGCCGTCACGGCGCTGGCGGACCTCAGTCGCAATCCCACGGGCGTGGACGCCGATCGCGATCATCATCCCGACACCGGCTGGTTGGCGGGACTGCAGCCCGAAATTGTGTATGACGATGAAGGGGCGAACCCGGTGGCGGACGTGGAACGCGCGGCGCCGTTGCGCGGGCTCGGGCCCGGCCTGGCGCTGGTGACCAACCCACGGCT
>JADLFD010000179.1 GCA_020845805.1 Verrucomicrobiales bacterium
GCGCGGGCGGACCTGTTCGATTACCTCGAGCGGTTCCACAATCCGCGAATGCGTCGTAGAGTGGCCCGGCAAGATAGGAAGTTCTCAGCCTTAACTCAACAGTCCGTGGAAATGGGGTAGAACCCGTGCACCGCTGGGTTCGCGATGAACGGGAGCCACGTGAGGAGCGGCCACCGCCCCGTACGTCCCTCCCGCGTCTTCCACGGCGGATCCTCCATCACGGAAGCGTACTCCTCGAACGCACTCAGTCCGCATGCACCACCTTCCCGAGACCCCACACCGGTTGGGTGGAGTGGCGCACGAACATCCCTGCCGTCAACTCACTCACTGCACTTCCCCTGTTCCCTGAGTCTCGAACTAGCTCTTAAGGGCGTCCTCCGGCGTCATGCCCACCGCTGCGAGCGCTTCCACCTTCAACCCATGCACGAGTGCCGCGAGCCTGGCCGTCTTCTGGACATCAGCCCGTCCGGCAAGCGCTATTCCCCCGATCGCCGCAAAGGCCATGATCGTCAACCCTATCGGCCCACTCAGCACGGCCACAGTACTGGCCGCTCCCTCATACACACCGAATGAAAAGGTCGCCCCCACCGCGCCCGCCGCGGCGGCAATCGTTGAGCTCAAGGTTGTGTAGAAGGCGAATCCGGTCAACGCCACCGTCGTGGACAGCGCCGCCAGCGCCCCCGCACCCCCGAGCGCAGCGACGGCCGCTTTGTCCTTGATCTGATCATGCGCGTCGATCTTTTCCAAAAGCTCCAGGCGCTGCTGCTCGTCAAGCTTCTCCCAGAGCCGCGTGAACAAATTATTGAGCAGTTCGCGCTCCAGTCGAAAGGTGGGCGCGCTGTCTATCAGTCCTCCCTCGAAATCAAGCCTGCCGCAAATCCACTGCACAATTTTGTGGTAGTCGATGTTCTCCTTGGTTGCCGTCGGGTATTCGAGCACATTGCTGGAAACCCATACAGCCTGTTGCTCCATGTCGCGTGCATCCTGCCGCGAGCCCTTGAGATCCGCTGTCGTAGCGTCTTTCGGCAGGAGATCCACGCCGCGCTTCAGCTTCAGCATCGCCTCCTCGGGCAGTGCACGCAGGAACTCGTAGAACTGGATTCCAGACCACCGCTCCCGCGGTCTGACAAAGGGCGCCACCCGCGCCATGGGGTCGGGGCTTCCCCTGGGCCGCCGCCACAGCCAGACTCCGGCGATGACCCCCGCGCTCGCAACGATTCCAAAGAGAAAGGATCTGCGATCAATCGCACGCATGGTCGAACGCTCCCCAGGACCCCCTATCGGATCCACCTCATAGTCGTCTCGCCCCGCAGGGTCCCTGCGACGCCCCCCCACCACTGCAACCCGTGTCGCCGTATGCCGGTGCATGATCAACCCGGCAAAGCGAAGCGCGTCTCGGGTACCACTCGGTCGCTGCTAACTCCCCTCAGAGATTGATAATCACCTTCGCCCCCAATTTTTCCACCACGATTTCCACCGCCCGGATGCCCTGGTCTCGGCGGAGCACCTGGACGCCCCACTGGTCAACCACGAACGCACCGTCGCCCGCCTTCCGGATACCCCCTTCGCCGCCGCATTCTCCCGATTTCAACTTCACAAATGCGGTCTCCAGCGAAGGCCCATGCTTGATATTGACCCTCCCCGCCGCGCGCGAGACTTCGACTTCGTAGTCGCCAACACGGCATGCCGCGGTCTGCGGGAGCGCCACGATCGATTGCCCCATCTCATGCAGAGGGGGTCCTGGCCGCTCGATCGTATCTACACTGGTATCGGACTTCGGCACAGGCTTCCCAAGGCCACCCAGCTCCAATTTCGCCAGCGGCGGGAACCGGTCCAGATCATCAATCGACTTCAATCCCAAGCCTGCTAATCTCTGTTTGAGATCCCGCTCCATCTGGCGGGTCTGCCCGCTCTCGCCCTGCACCTCCAAGCTTCTTCTTGACAATGTAAGGCTTCGGAAACCGGTCGAACTGACTCGTGTGCTGATGTTCTTCAACTTTTGCACACAGACGTTCGAGATCATCACTAAGGCCGTGTGACTTGGCATCTTCCCGACAACTGTCGGTGACGTAGACGAAGAGGCTCATAGAATCCGACTCCCTCCCTGACTATACTGCTCCGCAATTCCCAATTCCGCGTATCGTATCCCGCCTCGGTGCATGCCGTGCATTGATCCGTTCCGCCTTCCTCAAGATGGGCACGATTCGCATCAGCACGCCACTCGATCCTCAACCCCCGTCAACCTGCATACGTCACGGCCGCGACCGCACCTAGCCGGATCGCGCTCTGCATCTCGAAGGTCTCACCCCTCGCCTTCCTCCTACACGCCCGGCTCCAGTAACCCCTCCGGCATTGCCTTCCCCGCCGACGGTGTCACGCCCAGTTCTTTAAGCTTCTCCGCAAGTCCCACGGCGTTCCCCCGCCCCGTCGCGAGCTGCCCCTGTGCCTTCGCATGGGCCGCCTTTGCATCCTCGATCGCCCGACCGACGTCCACGAAGCTCTCCGCGAAGTTCGTGAGTTTTTCGTACAACTTCCTCCCCACCTCGACGATCTCCTCGATCGACTCCATCCGCGTCTGGAACGTCCACAACCCGAGCGCCATGCGCACGACCGCCATCAACGTGGTCGGTGTCACGAGGATGATCCGTTGCTTGTACGCCTCCGCGTACAGCCCGTCGTCCTTCACGAGGGCCGTGAGCAGCGCCGCCTCCACCGGGACGAACATCAACACGAAGTCCACGGTCTTCAGGTCCGGCGATCGCGCATATTCCTTGGCCGCGAGTCCCTTGATGTGCGTGCGGAGCGAGAGCAGGTGCTCCTTGAGCAGCGCGTCGCGCTGTGCCTCCTCGTTCGCCGCGCAGTACTCCGTCCACGCGCGGTTCGACACCTTCGAATCCACCACCAGCTGTCGGTCATCCGGCAGGTAGAGGATCGCATCGGGCCGGTAATCCTCGCCCCCGGCCCCCTTGATCGACGCCTGCAGCTTGTAGTCCCGCCCTTCCCGGAGCCCGGAGTCCTCCAGGATCCGCTCAAGGATGGTCTCGCCCCAATCCCCGGTGGATTTCGAACTCACCGTGAGCGCCTTCACGAGCCGCTCCGCCTGATCCGACACCGTCCGGTTGAGCTGCGTGAGCGAGAGGATCTTCTCATCGAGGGCCCCACGCGCCCGGGCCTCCGCCGTGTGGATCTCGTCCACCCGCCGCCGGAACTCCTCGAGCTGCGCCTTGAAGGGTGCTACGACGGCATCGACTTCCTTCTTATTGAGCTCGGTGAACGCCTTTCCGCGTTCCTCCATGATCTTGGTGGCCTCGAGCACCACCGCCTGCTGGAAGTGCCGCGTCTGCTCCTCGATCCACTGCCGCTGCCGCTCCACCTGCTCCAGGAGGCTCCGGTGCGTCGCCTCCAGCGCCGAATGCTCCGCGCTCGCCTTGGCGAGGCCGTGCTGCGCACCGCGCGCCTCCGCCTCCGCGGCCGCGAGTTTCTCGCCCGCCATCTTCTCCGCCTGGGCCGCCGCCTGCTCCCGACTCGCGAGCACCTGCACCCGCGTGTCCAGTTGCCCCGCCCGCGCCTGCAACGCCACCACCGTCGCCGCGTGCTCACGCTGCGTCGCCAACTGACTCGCCTGCAACGCCTGATGCGTCGCATTAAGGTCTGCGAGGCGCGCCTCCGCGACCGCCCCCGCGCTCCGCGCCTGCTCGAGCTCGAGCCCTCGGATGCTTGACAC
>JADLFD010000180.1 GCA_020845805.1 Verrucomicrobiales bacterium
CTTGGACACCGGCGGTGGGGAAGCTGCGGATCGCGTCGGTCGGGGCGTGGGGAGTGGCGACGGCGGAGCGGATGGATTGGGTGAGTGCCTCGCGTTCAGCGGGAGAGAGGGTTTCCTCTCCGGCAGCGCCGGCCACCCGCACGGCGTTGGGTTCGACCTCGATCTGGAGGGGAGTGGCACCCGCGGCGCGGGCGCGGGTGAGGGGAAGCGAGGCGGATCGTGGCGCACGATCGAGGGCGGTCTTCATCTTCTGGATGCGGCGCGTGTCGATGCCGGGGGGGGCCTGGCCCTTGCTGTAGCGATTAATGATGGGGCGGGCCACCAGGTTGGCTTCGTCGAGTTGCTGGTGGGCGAGGTAGCGTTCCGCGCGGTCGAGGCGCACGCGGGCGGCCTGGGCGGGTTGCCCGGCGCGGTCATAGCCATCGGCGAGCAGCGCGACCAGTTCGGGGGGCACGCGGAGCCGTGTGGCGGCATTGGTGTCGGAACGCGATTCGAGTTCATCGGCGGCGCGGAGTGCGTTCCGCAGTTGGAACTCCGCGGAATCGATCCCGCCTGGGGAGGTCCAGCGTTCGGTGTGGCTGTAGATCACGCCGAGGGTCATGTGATAGCGGTAGATGCGTTCGACGTCCGCGGCGGCGTAGGCCTCGCCCTTGGCGGCGAAGAGTTCGACGCGATACTGCTGCAGCAAGGCGTTGATCTCGGGGATACGGCGTTGTTCGGCAAAGAGGTTGGCGAGTTCCAGGAGAGCCTCGGGATCGGGGCGGCCGGGGCGCAGGCGGATTCCGGCGAGCAGGAGGGCTTCGGCGGCGGGTTTGCGGTCGGCGGCGAGTTCGCGCCGGGCGAGGGAGCGGGCGAGTTCCTGGAACGCGGCGTGGGGTGGGATTCCGCGCGCGGGCTCCGGAGCGCCGACCTGGGGGCGGTTCCACCAGCGAAAAGCGGCCTCCGGGAAGGCGTTGGTGGTATGGAGCAGCCAGAGGCCGTTCAGGGCGGGGCCGAGTTCCGCGTGTGCACGCAGCGTTTCCACTGCGCGGCCCAGATCGGAGGCGGCGAAGGCGCTGCGGTCGGCGGCGAGGCGAGTGAGGCAGAAGGCAACGATCGCGGCCAGTTCCTCGCGTTGGTCGGGGGAGAGTCGGTCCGAGGGCAGGGCGGCGAGTGCATGTCGTGCGACGGTGAGTACGTGACCCGCGCGGGCGAGGTCCCAGAGGTACCAGCCGAGGAGGTCCGGACCTCGTTCCAGGCAGAGGGAGGTGAGGCGCTGGAAGGTGGCGTCGTCCTGCGGTTGTTCGCCGGCCACCCAGGCGTAAAAGCGGCAGGCATCACGCCAGCGGCCCGCTTCGAGGAGGGCGTCGGCGTAATGGCGGGCGTAGAGCGGGCGGCGGGAGTCGGGGGCCTCGAGCGCCTGCGCGAACGTGGCCAGAGCTTCGTTGGTACGGCCGAGGCGCAGGTGGACTTGGGCGAGGTTGTTGAGGATTCCGGCGGTGCCCGGGCGGGCGCGGTCGGCGCTTTCATAGGCGGCGAGGGCATTGCTCAGCAGCGTGTCCCGCTGTGCCGGGGTCGTGGCCGCGTCGGCCGCCTGCTGTTCGGTGAGGGCGAGGTAGAACCACGGGCCTGCCTGGTTCGTTCCTTGTGCGGTGGCGGCGAGATCGCGTTGGAAGGCCTCACGAGCGGCGTCGAAGCGCTTTTCGCGCAGGGCCTGGAGGCCTTCGCCGCGGGCGGTGGAGGGCGGTGCCGGCTGTGCCGGGGCGGGGAGGGCGCCGTGCAGCAGCCCCAGGAAGACCAGGGTGGCGAGCGCGGCACCCCGCGCGCGCGCGCAGGTGGAAACCCAGGCCGGCTGGGGACCACGGCGGAGCAGCGTGCTCACAAGGTTCCTCCCACCCCGCTGGCATCGAAGGGATCGAGCACGAGTCCGTTGGTGGTGCTGCCGTAGGTGTGGTCCTTCATGTACTTCTCCATGAACACCACCACGGAGCCAGGCACGGCGTTGCTGAGGCTTTCCACCATCACCGGCATCCATCCCGGGGTGTCGAGGTCGATGGGCGGGAAATGGAATTCGCGGACCCGACAGCCGACTTCTCCGGACCATTCTTCCGAGGGCCGCAGGCGCAGGCGCACGGGGACGAGATCCGCGGGGCTGCGGCGCACCTGGTATTGCGCACGCACGATCGAGCCTTCGCCGGGGAGCATTTCATGCCAGAACGCGGGCAGCACAAACCGCTGATTGACCGGGTCCGCACGCAACCGACGCGCGACCGGGATCCCGGCGAGAAAGCGTTCCTGGACCAGGTCGAGGACCTGTTCGTTGGCGTACCAGTCGCCCAGGTGGCGCGCCAGGTCTTCAGCGAGACGGGTCGCGTTTTGGTAGGGTTGGCCCATGTCGTTGGCCAGGTAGAGCACGCGTTCGAGGCCCAGCCGCTGCACGCTGCCGGACACCCGCTTTTCCGCGCGCAGCACGACTTCGGGAACGGGGGCGCCTCCCACGGCAGTCATGCTCACGCGGAGGAGGAACGGCGGATCATTGGAGGCGGGGGCGTTGGTCAGCGGACGCCATTCGACATAGGGGAAGCGGTCCCGGCAACGTTCGGTGAGCTGCGCGGTGGCCGCGGCCTCAACCCCGGCGCGGGCCGCGGATAGGTTCATCAGGACCCGCTTGGCGTCGATCTCGAAGCGTACCCCGACCACGCCGCGCTCGCGGTCGGCAGCGACGGCGAAGCGAGGGGCTCCGAGAACGAGAACGAGAGCGAAAAGAAGGAAGGCCGACCGGGCGAGCCAGCCGAGACCCCGTCGCCGCGCGCGGGGTCGGATTGGCCGGGAGGCGGGAGTGTGGGGATGCATGGCAGGATTCAAAGTTCCAGGAGTAGGGTGCGGATCTCGTTGGTGGCATCCAGCACGGTGGCTTGGAGGCGGAGCATCTCCTGGCTGTCTTCGGGCAGGAGGGAGAACTGGAGGGCGTCCGGAGGCAGCGCGTGGAGGGGCGTCAGGACCTCGGTGCGAGGCATGGCTTCCCAGGCCGACACCAGGATGTCTCGATTCGCCGCATCAGGCAGGGCGGTGTGATCCCGGGCCCAGGCACGCAGCCGCTCACCGCGCGGGGCGGGACCTTCGCGTTGAAGCGCCAGGGTCGCATCCGCCGGGTCGGCGGCGACCAGCAGGGTCTGGGCGCGGTAACCGCTGAGGCGCTGCGTCTGGTCTCCGTGCGTGATGAGGAGGTCGTAGTGACGCAGGACGGACTCGGCACTGCGCCCGACTTGCACGGCCAGCCCCGGCCCGGGCAGCAGGCGGAGGGCGACCAAGGGCCGCAGTGGCAGGCCGGAAGGCACGGAGATCTCGATCCGTGACGCGGGTCGGAACCCCAAGGGAAGCGCGTTCCGGCCTTCGCGGGCGTCGGTATCCAGCTGCCAGGCGCGGCGGAACCCCGAAAAGAACAGGAGCGTGGCGCGGGGGCGTGCGCTCGTGAGCGTCCGGCTCACGGTGGGATGGCTTGCGCCCGCGGGGTGGAGTTGGAGGCGCAGGGTGCGAGCGGCATCCGGTCCGGGATCAAGTTGCAGATGCACGGACGAGGTGCCGAGCGTGGCCACGAGGACGAGGGCGAGCAGTGCGAGGATGAACCGGCGCGAGTGGCGTCCGGCGAGCAGTCGGCGGGGCAGATCGCGGACTTCGCGTTCCGCGCTCCACTTGAGATAAGCCAGGGTAAAGCGAGCCAGGGCGGCGAGGGTGAGGGTTCCGCCCAGCGCCCATTGTCCCCACCACCCTTCGAGATGGCGGTAATACCAGACCGCGGCCAGGACGAGCGTGACGAGGAGGAGGGCGAGGTTGCCCAGGTAGAGGGATCGTTCGCGACGGGAGGCGGTGCGCGAGGCGTCGGGACTCCATCCACCGCGCAGGACGTTAGCCAGGTGCTTGGCGGCGGCCTGGTCTTGGGTCTGGCGAAGGTCGACCCAGGTCAGAGTCTCGAGGAATCCGGTGGGCTGCTGGGATCCGGGGAGCAGTACGGGAACGACGCGAAAGAGGCGGTCGCGGTCCTGGCGGCGCAGTGCCACGTCGACCTCGCGTTCCTGCACGTCGCCGAGACCGTCGGGTCCGAGCAGCACGGCGACGGCCCGGCAGTGGGCGAGGGCGAGCTCGAGTTCCGGGCGCCACGGGCGTCCGTGGGTCAGGTCCCAGCGGTCGAGGAACGGGACGAGTCCCTGGGCGCGCAGCGCTTCGGCGAGTCGCTCGACGTAGGCGTGATCGGAGGATTTGTAGGAGAGAAAGACGTCGTGCGCGCCCGCAACCGCAGCGTCACCGGGCCCCGGGGGGGACGGTGGCACGGTTGGGTGCGCGGTGAGGTCGGTGGCAGGCGGCGTCTCCACGGCACTTCCGAGAGTGCTCTAACCCGATCCAGTGTCCTGCGGCAACTGGTTCTTCGGCGGGTTTCCCGGGTTCGCGCTTGCAGCATGCGGCGGGAACCGCAGGGTGCAAGCGGTTGATGCACGCGCTGCGCAAACGGGATCTGCTGCTTTCGCTGAAGTTCGGCACGGTGGAGGCGTGCTTCAGCGTGCCGATGCTCAACCTGACGCTCACGCAGTTTCCCTTCGTGGTGGCGTTCGCGGTGACAGCACTGGGTTGGAAGGCGGGGGCGATCGGCTGGCTGGCGGCGGCGCATCACCTGTGCAACGCCGCGCAACCGCCGCTGATGTGGTTGTTGCGGCGGCAGTGGTCCCTGCACCGCATCATCGTGCTGGGGTTCCTGATCAACCTGCTGCCCTGGGCGCTCATGGGGTTCCTGCCCTGGATGGGCACGTCGCGCGACCTCATCTTCGCAGTGGTGGTGGTGGTCGCCACGCTGGGCAACAGCGTGTGCGGCGTGGCCTGGTCGGCGGCGATGGGCGAACTCGTGCCGCTGCACATCCGGGGTCGTTACTTCGGACGACGCAACATGATCTTCGGTTTTTGGACCCTGGTGGTGGTGCTGGCCGCGGGGTTCATCGCCGATCGCTACGATAATTCGTTGGAGGTGTTCGGCATTCTGTTTGCGCTGTCTGCAGCGATGCGGTTGGTGGGGCTGTTTTTTTTGCTGCGCATGAAGTTCCCGGCTTCGGTACTGCATCCGCTCGAGCAACGGGAGAAGCTTTCGGACTATCTCAATGTCTTTCAGGCCAAGCACTATCTCTACCTGCTGGCCTTCGTGGGGATCTGGGGATTTGCGCTGAACCTCGCGCAGCCATTCTACAGCGTCTACGTGCTGCGCGAACTGCCGCTCACCATTCGCGATCTCACCATCCTGACCTCCTTGCTCAGCCTGGGTGGCCTGCTCACGCTCCCGAGCTGGGGGATTCTCGGCGACCGGTTCGGGAGCAAGCCGGTGATGATGGCCTGCTCGTTTCTGTGGGTGTTCGTGGCGCTGCCTTCCTGGCTGCTGGTGGGACCGGATCGGCACGGGTTCCTTTACGTGACCTACTTTCTCACGGGCGCGGCAACGGCGGGGTTTCAGCTCTGCCAGTTCAACCTGATGGTGAAGATGATCCCGGCGCGCACCAAGGCGCCGTACATCTCGGTGTTTCTGGCGGGGATCAGTTTGATGACGGCCGCGGGTCCGCTGCTGGGAGGCCAGTTGCTCACCGCACTGCCGCACGACGTGGGCACCCTTCTGGGAGAGCCCCTGGTGCGGTTCCACCTCGTATTCGTGGGGTCGATGGTGCTGTGCCTGTTGTCGACGCATATCCTGCACCAGATGCAGGAGCCCGCCGAACGTCCGCTCTCGGAGTTGGTGCGTGTCATGCGGCACATGCGCGAGCTCAATCCCATTCTCGGCCTGGCGGCCATCGCCGAGACCGTGTTCACGCCGCGCCGGTTGACGGTGTTCGCGGAGCGCTCGTTGCGCAGCCTGCGGCGGCAAACCGGGGATCTGGCCGAGGTGGGGGAGGAACTCGCGGAGGCCGGTCTGGGCGCGATCAAGCGCGGTCTGCGACGCACGCCTCCCCGGCCTTCGGACGAGCCACCCTCGAAGCCCTGAGCCAGCGGCTCTTCCGACCCGTCTCGCATGACCGGCACCCGCATCGGGCGACCGGATTCGTGGGACTCGTCCGACGTTCCTCACTTCATTCTGCCTGCGTCTCTTCACGGATCGAGGTCTGAGTGAGGTTGAGAAGTGGGGTGGGTCCACAGAGTAGTTCTCTGTCTTTGAAAGCGGTTTTTCATAGGAGTTGTTCACGGTTTAGGTGGGGCTGGATTGAGGATGGCGGCGAGGGTTATGGACCCGTGTTTCTTGAGGTTGGCCAGGTGCAATTCTGCATCGTAAGGGCGGCGGTCCTGCCACATTTTCCAGAGGATCTCCAACCAGCGATGGGCCAGACAGCGCAAGGCGCAGGCGTGGCTTTTTCCACGGGCTCGCTGGCTTTGATAGTAAGCCTCGGCCCAGGCGGATTTGGGGAGGCTGCAACGGGCGAAGAGGTGCAGGGCATGACGGAGAAAGCGGTTGCACTGTCGACGGATGCGCACGCGATGGATCTGCCCGCTTTGAAAACTCACGGGTGCGGTGCCGGCGAAGCATTGCAGGGACTGGGGGGAGTCAAAGCGCTGCCGGTTTTGTCCCAGCTCGCCGAGCAAGCGCGGAGCCAGGGTAGGGCCTGCGCCTGGGAGGGAGCCGAAGAGGTGATGGTCTGGGTGGGAGGCGAAGAGTTCTTCGATGCGGGTTCGGTAGCAGTCGAGTTCGGCCTGGAGGCAATGGAGCAACGAGACCTGGGAGGTCGCCAAGCGGCTCTTGGCCGCCACCACTGCGGTGGACGGTTTCCATTCTAGTGCCCTGGCAAAGGCGTCGAGGCGGTGCTGGCTGGTCTGGGGCCGCCAGAGCTTGTGAGCATGGAGGAACTTTTCCCAGTGGCGCCGGCCGGCTTTGGCGAGGCGTTCCGGGGTGGGGAACTCGATGATGAAGTCCCAGGCCGAAGCGGTAGTCCAGTCGTCAAAGGCTTCCACCGCCGTAGGATAGTACTCTTTGAGCGCGGCCAGCAGTTGGTTGACCAAGACGGTGCGCTGTTGGATGAGGGCGACCTCGTCCCGGCAGAGCAGGCGCAACTCCAAGGTGATTGGCTCCTCGGGTGCCAGGGGTTTCCAAGCGTGGCCATCGAGGCGAAGGCCTTCGGCCAGAGCCCAGGCGTCGAGGCGGTCGTTCTTGGCGCCGCTGGGCGCCTTGCGATCCCGGAGACGGGAAGCGGCGACGGGATGAACCGGGTAGAGGGTGAGTTCGGCGCGGAGCAACTCGTCGATCGCCAATCCACGGCTGGTTTCCAAGGCGACCGCCAGCTTGCCACCGCAGGCAGCGAGCTTGCGCCGGCACTCCGTCCAACCGTCGACGGTATGTTCGAAGGTCCATTGGTCGATGATCGCGCCTTGGCGATCGAGAACGACCACGTCGTGATGATCGTCGGCCCAATCGAAGCCAGCGAAGTAGGTGAACTCTGGCCATTTCATGATGATCCCTCCATGGCGAGTTCGCGCCGATCGGGACCGAGGGGGCCTCGCCCTGATACAAGGACCCTCGTGGGGTGAAGTTCTCTCAGAGGTTGCCCCGGTCAAACCCGCCCCCGCCGGTGTACTCTGTGAGAGCCTCGCGGGCTGAGACACAGATGACCGTGAAGGGACGGGTGAATCGGCGTTGGCTCTAACCGGAATGTGGCGCGTCGCGGAGTTGTTCACAA
>JADLFD010000181.1 GCA_020845805.1 Verrucomicrobiales bacterium
CCGAGCGAGAGCGGGGTCACGTCCAGGAGCACCACATCCTTGACCTCCCCCTTCAGGACCCCGGCCTGGATGGCGGCGCCGACGGCCACGACTTCATCCGGATTGACGCCCTGATGCGGGGGTTTGTTGACCAGGGCCTGCGCGGTCTCGACCACGCGGGGCATGCGGGTCATGCCCCCGACCATGACCAGTTCGTCGATGGTCGCGGCCGTCAGGTCGGCGTCCTTCAAGCACGCCTTGACCGGGCCGAGGGTCCGTTCGAAGAGCGTCTCGCAGAGCTGTTCCATGCGAATCCGCGTGAGTTTGAGGACGAGATGTTTCGGGCCGCTGGCGTCGGCGGTGATGAAAGGGAGGTTGATGTCGTACTGCTGTGCGCTGGACAACGCGATCTTCGCCTTCTCGGCCTCTTCCTTGATGCGTTGGAGGGCATCCGGCTGCCCCCGGAGATCCATGCCCTGTTCGCGCTTGAACTCCTCGAGCATCCAGTCGATGAGGCGGTTGTCCCAGTCGTCGCCTCCGAGATGCGTGTCGCCGTTGGTGGCTTTCACGTGGAACACGCCGTCGCCGAGTTCCAGTACCGAGATGTCGAAGGTTCCGCCCCCGAGGTCGTACACCGCGATATGCTGGTCCTTCTTTTGATCGAGACCGTAGGCGAGCGACGCCGCGGTGGGCTCGTTGATGATGCGAAGCACCTCCAGGCCCGCAATGCGCCCGGCGTCCTTCGTGGCCTGGCGCTGGGCGTCATTGAAGTAGGCGGGAATGGTGATCACCGCCTGCGTGATGGGCTCACCCAGCCGCCGCTCGGCGTCGGTTTTGAGTTTCGCGAGGATCATGGCCGAAACCTCCGGGGGGCTGAAACGCTTGGGCTTGCCGTTCACCTCCACCTCGATCGCGGCGTCGCCGTTCTCCGCGCGCACCACCTGGTAGGGCACCCGCCGGATCTCTTCGGCGACCTCGTCGAATTTGCGGCCCATGAATCGTTTGACCGAGTAGACCGTATTGCGCGAATTGGTCACGGCCTGCCGCTTAGCCGCTTCGCCCACCAGCCGGTCGCCGTTCTTGGTGAAGGCCACCACCGAAGGCGTGGTGCGTTTTCCCTCGGCGTTCTCCAGGACGGAGGCTTCGCCGTCATCCATGACGGCCATGCAGGAATTGGTGGTGCCCAGATCGATGCCCAGTACTTTTGCCATGATCGTTTTTCTCCTCTTTGCCCAACTACCCGGGTGTTCGAGAGTCCCTGAATCCACTGCATTCTAAGCGCCCGCACCGCGGCCGCCATGGGGTGTTCACCCCTGCTGGCCATGGGACTCCTGTCCAGCTTGGGGCGTGCCCTTCCCAGTGGGAGGAACGGGGCCTGACTCGCTCTCGGTTCGTCCGGCTTCCCGCCGTTGGTCCTGATCGGCCTCGGCCATGCCTTCATTGATCAACCGCACTTCGTCGCTGCTCCCTTCATCATCCTCGTCCTCTCCGGAGGCCTTGGGGGTGTGGGTCCCGACGGATCCGCGCACGGGATTCCAGCGATCCGATTCGGCTGCGTCGCCCAGATGATCCTCGTTGGTGTCCGCGACGGTCAGGCCGGTCAGTTCACGGCGCGCCTCCATCCAATCGGACGAGGTGATCTCCTCCGGGGACCGGCCGTTGATCCGGGCCAGTTCCACGGCGCGCGCGTGTACGCGTGCGCGGTTGACGGTGCCGATACCGGCCGAGTTCTCGGTGAGGGCACCGTTCTTCAGAGGGTTTGTGCTCATGTTCGTGGGGCGGGGTTGCGGCAGCAGGGTCCGGAGTGGTCCATCGACTACTTGCTCGCCTGGGTATGCGCCTCGACGAACCACAGCCATTTGTCGACGCCGCGGGAGACTTCCGTGAACACATCGGCACTCACGGCATCGTTCAGCTCGTTGGCCTGTTCGATGGTTCCACGGGCCTCCTGCCCGAACGTGGACAAAGCCCGGGCGACCGCTTCCACGTGGCTGGCTCCGTCGGCGATGGCGAGGGGGTACTCGGGGAGTCGCGACCGCGCTGCGGACACGCGGACGGTGCCCTCGGCGATGCCGCCCAGCTGAACGATGCGCTCCGCGATCAGGTCCACGTAACCGGCCACGCTGGCGTTGGCCTCGTCAAAGAGTTGGTGCAGGCCGATGAAGCTCGGTCCCTTCACGTTCCAGTGGGCCTGCTTCAGTTGCGTCTGCAGGTCGAGGGCGGAAGCCAGGCGCTGGTTCATGAGGGTGCTCAAGGCGGAACGCCTTTCGAGGGAAAGGTCGTTCTCGGTTTGGTACAGAACGGGGGAGGTGAGGATCGCGGCGATTTTGGTTTTTTTCATGGTGTGTCGTGGTGAGGGAAAGGGGCGGAACGGGTGAGGTCGAAGACCGGGGGAGACGGTGGCCCGCCACTCAGGGCGGGCTGGAATGGAGCGGCGCGACGTGAGTGGGGCACTGGCTCACCCCTTCGCGGGTGAGGCGGATGGTGACCGTCGAGAGGTCCCAGTTGATCTTCTCCACCTCCGTGGTCGGGATCTCGATCTCCTTGCCGGAGAGTCGGTGACCGAGGCGGACCGCCAGCCGCAGGACCGCCCAGCTGTGGGGATCGAGGAGGAAGTCGGAAACATGACCGTCGGTTCCGTCGCTGGTCTCCAGCAGGTACCCGGTGACCGCTTTGGAACTGTTCAGCTCGGGTTGGGCCGTGTCGGCGGTGGGCGTCGCGGCCGCGGAGACGGAAGCGGAGGCCGTGGCGGGGCGGGATCGCGACACCAGGGGTTTCGGGCCTGGTTTGGGTTCGGGCGTGCCGGTGGCGCCCCAGAGTGAGTCGCCTTGCCAGTAGTGGCGCCAACCGTAGTGGCGGTAGTAATCCTCTTCGTATTCGCGGGTCAGAGGCTTTCGCAGGTCGATCACCGGACTGCTGCGGATCTGTTTCAAGGTGACATTCAGGCGCAACGGATCGTCGTCCGCCTCGGCAGCGTGGAGTGCGTGCGGGGAAAGCAGCACGACGCGGCCGCCCAGGCCCGGGCCGGTTTCGACCACCAAGTAGCGGATGACCCACCGGTGAGCGTCGAAGAGGAAGTCCCTGATGTGGCCCGCCTCACCGTCGGGGGCGTTGAGTTTCTGTCCGCTTAACTGCTCCGTGGATCGCATCGTCATCGTCGTCATCATCATCATGTCCCTTGTCCCTGATTGTTTCTTGGCGTGGTCCGCGGATCGGCGGACTGGGTGGGCGGGTCCTCATTCGGTCGGAAGACCCTCCAGAGTTTCGAGAACGTGTCCCCTGCCCGAAGGAGACGCGGGAGCCAGCCTGGGTTGGTTCCGGGGTTCCTCCCGTGGGAGGTGGTGCAGGTGAGGGAGCGTCCGGCGAGCAGGAGGGCCAGCGCCGAGCCCAGGGCGGAGCCGGCGCGATAGTGCGAAGGCAGGGTGCGGACGGCGGCGCTGATCGACGACAGTTCGACGACCAGGTGCGCCCGGTGCAAGTCGCTCTCCAGGATGAGGAGCCGTTTGCGGGTCGCGAGGGTGTTCATTGCAGGAGTTTTTCCAGGGCGTCCCGGTCCTTGCGGAGCTGCTCGAGGGAGGCGGAGAAGCTGTCGCCATTCCGCCAGAGGCTCTGGAATCGGCGGTAGAGTCCGAACGAGATCGTCCCGTGAAACAGGGCCGCGAGGAGCAGGGCGCCGGGCGGCGACCAGGCCCAGCCAAGAGCGACCACGGCCAGTGTCAGCAGGGCGGTGGACAGCCAGGCGAACAGCACCATGCCCACGGCCAGCAAGGCCGCCTGGCGCATGCGGTCGCGCTCCTCGACGAGTTCCAGGGCGAGCAATTCCAGCCGGTTGCCCCCCAGGGCGAGCAACCGGCTGGCCACCTGCTTCGCGCCGGTGGTCCACGGACGGGGCTGGCCTTCCGGATCATTCATGGCGTGCCTCAGCCATCCCGGCGGCTGGAGAAGCTGCGGGCGACGAGGTAACCGATCGCGGCGCCCAGCCCGACCCCAATGGCGACGGCCTGGTAGGGATGCTCATGCATGGCCTTGCCTGCGGCATCCACGCCGGCCACGGCGCGGTCGCGGGCCTGGTCGCACATTTTCTTGCCGGCTTCGAGGACGGTGGAGAGGCGTTTGCGGACCTCGCTCACGTGTTCGTCGGCCACGTGGGCGGTGGCGGCGAGCAGGGCGCTCGCTTCCTGGGCGAGAGCGTGGATGTCATGTCCAACGGTATTCGATGTGGTTTCCATAGTATTCCTGTTCTGTTTCTTCACTTCAGAGGGGGCGGACTTCCCGGTGATCAATGTTCCGCTCCGGCACGCGGCGATGCGCCGCTCGGATCCGAAACGACCAGCAGTGAGTTGCGGCCTCCGTAAGGATTGGGCACCGAACCTCCCGCGCGCGGGTCCGCCATCCATTGTCCGTCCACCACGAGGCAGTACTCGTAGGTGCCCGGGGGCAGGGTGGTTTCCTTCAGCCAGGTGCCGTCGGGCATGCGGTGCAGCGGTTTTGCCTGGCAGTCCCATTTATTGAACGAGCCGGCGACCGAGACGGTGGTGGCGGTGGGGTGAGTGAATTCGAAGCGGACCGTTTCCAGGTGGGGTTGGGTGCCGCGGGGTTGGTCGTGATGCTTGCTGTGCTTCATAAAGGTGTATTTTCGGTAGTGGATCTTCCAGGGCGGCGTGTGTCTCACGGGCGGCGGCGGGGAACCGGTTGAGGGTGCCTTGGTCACTGCGCCGGAGTCTCCGACAGCGGCCGGGGAAGCAGGATCGTTCAGCCGACCTTCACTTCGATCTGCTGCGGCTTGGTCTTCGCGGTCTTGCCGAGGTGCACCGTGAGGACGCCATCGCGGAACTCGGCGCTGACCTGGGCCGGGCTGGCATCGTCGGGTAGCGAGAAGTTGCGCACGAAGCTCCCGTAGGAGCGTTCGACACGATGGTACTTCTTGCCTTTCTCCTCCTTCTCGAACTTGCGTTCGCCCGTGATGGTGAGCGTGCCCTCTTCGGCGGTGACTTTGACGTCCTCCTTTTTCACTTCGGGGAGTTCGGCCTTGATGAGGTACTCACGATCGTCCTCGCTGATATCCACCAGCGGCGCCCATTCGGCGACGGCCATGGGTTCTTCCTGACCTTCCGGCCATTGGGCCTGGGTGCGGCCAAACATGCTGCCGAGGCTGTGTTGCAGAGCTTCCAACTGTCTCAGCTGATTCCAACGGGTTAGTGTGCTCATAATTTTGGGATAGGGGGTGTGAGTGATGCGATGCGGCTGGCGTCGAGGTCGAGGTGGACCGCGGCCTCCGATCCGGCCGCCAGCGGGCGGATCGGGACGAATTCGAACTGCGCCCCGGGGTGACTCCGGGGTGAAAGGGGGCTCTCGAGAGAGCCTAGGGTGACACGACGGTCACCGGGGGTGTCGGCCATTCGCGCGCCACGGACCACGCCCACTCCGCGGGGCCCTGCTCGGCGGGATCAAAAGTCTCCCCCGTGACGTGGAGATCGACGATCTGCTGGGAGGAGAGCCCCAGGATTTCCGCGGGCCCCCGAGACGTCGCCGGCGCCTTCAACCAATACCGCTTCGCCATCATCGCGGAACTGGCACCCGGGCCGTAGTCCAGCGGGACGTACTCCTGGTCCAGGATGGCGCTGTCGGCGACCGAATAGAATCGGACGCGCACCCGTTTGCATTGCTGGATGGCTTCGATGAACTGGGGATGATTGGCGATCATGGCAGGGAAAGGTTTTGGAGTGAGGGGTGAAGGGTGGAGATGGGGCGCTCGAGGCGAGGGCGCTGGAGTGCGAGGGGACGAGGGCTGCGACGAGCATCCTCGACCCTCATGCGGCGCCGCGCCCTTGGACGAGTCGCACGACCACGATGACGGCGGCCACCACGAGCAGGAGATGCAGGAGACCGCCCAGGGTGTAACTGCTCACAATTCCCAACAGCCAGAGGGCCAGCAAAACCATGACGATTGTCCACATAATGTCTTCCCTTCCTTTCTTTCCGCTCCTTGTTCCCCGGTTTTTTGAGTGAGTCCCTGACTGACTGGTTGCCGGTCCAGATTCCCACCTGAGTGACGATAGGCGTGCGGCGGAATGGCGGCCATGGGGTGTAACCCTACCCGCGACCCGGGGGACGTCGGCGTCGTCCCGGAAAACGCGGCTAGACCATGGCGGCGAGCACCTCATCGAGTTCGAGCGTGGCGAAGGTGGCGGCGTAGTCCGACATGGCGTAGGGGATGATGAGACGTCCGCCATGAACCATGCTGCCGCAGGAGTAGACGACGTTCGGCACGTAGCCTTCACGTTCGCCTTCATTCGGAGTGATCAGCGGTTCGCGGAGGCGGCCGAGGACGCGGGTGGGATCGTCGAGATCGAGGAGGAACGCGCCGATGCTGTACTTGCGCATCGCGCCCACGCCGTGGCTGATGACGAGCCAGCCCGCTTTGGTCTCGATCGGGGA
>JADLFD010000182.1 GCA_020845805.1 Verrucomicrobiales bacterium
TACGAAGGCGGTCATTGGTTGGGAACCTTTGCCCTGTACCTCGTGACGCAACGCGGCCTCGTCGAGGACCGTCGCGCGCCGTAGCCGCGGACGTGAAGTCCGCGCTGAATGGCGTGGCGAATGGAGTGAACGGGAGCGGGGGAGCGAGTGAGCGCCGTCTGCACGACGGCGGCTACGGAACGGAAGGGGTAGCCGCGGACGTGAGTCCGCGCTGACTCGCATTGGCGAACGGAGATTCAGGAGCGGTCGAGCGCCGTCTGCACGGCGGCGACTACGGAAGGGAACGAGGGAGTAGCCGCGGACGTGAAGTCCGCGCTGATTGGCATGGCGAATGGAGTGAACGGGAGCGGTGGAGCGAGTGAGCGCCGTCTGCACGACGGCGGCTACGGAACGGTGAGGTAGCCGCGGACGTGAGTCCGCGCTGATTGGCATGGCGAATGGAGATGCAGGAGCGGTCGAGCGCCGTCTGCACGACGGCGGCTACGGAACGGAACGAGGGGTAGCCGCGGACGTGAAATCCGCGCCGATTCGCGTGGCGAACGGGGTGCCTCGGGCGGACGAACGAGCTTCCGGGTTTCTTCCCGTGCCTCGCTTTTGTACGCTTCGCAGGTGAGCGCAGCGTGGCATGAATTCGATGCGGTGATCTTCGACCTGGACGGCGTGATCGTGGATAGCGAGCCGTTGCATCAGCTCGGATTCCAGCGCCTGTTCCAGGAATTGGAGTTGGACCCCAGCGTCGCCGACGATTGGCACCGGTTTGTGGGAACCTCCGACCGGCACGTGCTGGTGGAGTTGTTGGCGGGCCGCAACGTCGGGCGCTCCCTGGAAGCGTTGCTCGACCGCAAGGCCGCGTTGTTCCTCGAACTGCTGCGCGAGAAGGAGCCGGTGTATCCCGCGATTCCCGGTTTGGTGGAGGCGCTCGCCCGGCGCTACCCGCTTGCGGTGGCTTCCGGTTCGCTGCGCACCGCCGTCGATGGCGCATTGGAGCTGAAGGGCCTGAAGCGATTCTTTCGTGCCACCGTTTCGGTTCAGGATGTGGCGCGGGGCAAACCGGCTCCGGACCTGTATCTGCGCGCGGCGGCGTTGCTCGGAGTGGACCCGAGACGGAGCGTGGCCATCGAGGACTCAGTGGCGGGGGTCACCGCCGCCAAGGCCGCCGGACTTCGCGCCATCGCGCTGCCCAACACCACGCCCGCGGAGATGCTCCGAGGCGCGAACGCCGACGCGGTGGTCAGCGACTATGCGCAGGTGGTGGCTTTGCTGATCGGCTGAATCCGGGGTGGAATCCGGGATCCGTGTCGCCGGCGTGGAATCATGGCGCTGGAGCGGGTTCAGATCTCGTGGTGTCCGGCGGGACAGGAGGCGGTTCGGGCGTGGGCGCGGGGACGGGCAGGAGTCCGTAACGGCGCATCAAACGCGGATCCATCTGGAACGAGACCTGCCCTGAAACGGTGGTGCGCAGGGTGAACTGGGGGATCGGACCGGCCGGGAGTCCGGCCTCGAGCCGCAACGCTTCGCGGTTGGATTCCGTGAGGTCGGCTTTGCGAACCAGTTCCTCTTTATCGGCGCGGGAGAGCGGGAAGCGGAAGGACTTGAACCCGACGATGTCCTTGAGTTGGCCGTCGGACCGTTTCCGCACGCTCATCCAGACTTGGAAGGGTTGCTCGTAGGACACCTGGAACCCATCCCCGGCAGTGGAGCGCCAGAGTCGTTGCTCGGCGGGAGGCAGGGTGTCGAACCACTCCACATGGTTCAGCGCCTCCAGAAGTTGACCCTGGCGCTGGGCGAGTTCCACTTGCTTCACGTGGACGGCGCTGGTGATGGACAGAGCGGCGACGAATCCGGTGAGCAGGTAAGCGGTCTGCCGGCGGAACCGCGACACCGCTTGGGCGGGCGCACAGAAATTGCGCCAAGAGAGCCATAAGCAAGCGAGGACCCCAACCCCCGCCGCGAGGGTCAGCAGGGCCTCCAACGGAGGCAGGAACGAAAGTGGCGGTGGGGCCTCCGCCGCCGAGCGGCCCAGAGACTTGGCCAGAGCCATCCAGGTGGCGGGGTCATTGGCCGCCTGTTCCTCCACCACACGTCGGGCAGCGTGGGCCCAGGATTCAGCCATCGATCGACTCAGGATCAGCGCGGTGGTGGCGGTCCCGATAATCAAGACGGCCGAGAGCAGCGCGCGCATTCCGTTCATGGCCCCGGAGGAGGCGAGGAACGCGACCCCGACCACCGCGGTGACGACGGCAAAGGTGGTTAAGACGTCCTCGGGAGCAATGGGACGCGTAGGCGTAAGGATGATGCCCGCGACCAGGATCCAACTCGTGATGAGCGGGAGGGATAGCTTGAGCAGCCATTGGCCGAATCGCGGGATGGGGTGGAGGATGGTGTTATCGAGCGTCCCGAGGCAGCGTTCCTCGGCGATGGGGATCGCGCCCAGCAGCAGAAAGGTCGCAAAGGCGCCCAGCATCGCCGCTGCCCAGGCATATTCGCGTGTCCAGAGGTTCCATTGAAATCGCTCCGCGCAGGCAGCGTGTGCCACCAGGAGCACGCTCATGCCGAGCGCGAGCCAAGCCACGGTCTGGAGGCGGAACTCTTTAATGACCAGATTGCGCCAGGGTGACGTGCGTGAGGCGCGGGGCGCCAGGATCCCACCCGCGATCGCCATGCCGGTTGGATTGCCGGCGCCATCCGGCGCTTCGAGGTGGGACCAGACCCGGCGACTGGCGCGGCTGCCCAGAAGGGCATAGATCGGGAGGCCGACGTAGATCTGGAGGGCTTCGTAGAGGCGCGTCGCTCGGAGGGGGTCGTCGAAGCGATCCCAGCTCAGAAAGAGGTCGCCGCCCGCGGACAGGGCCGTCAGCACGAGCAAGGGAACGGTGAGGGAGAACACCAGGCCCGCCAGCAACCCGCGGCAGAGCAGGCTCCACCACGTCGTGGTCCCCCAGGCAGCGAACGCCGCGACCAGCAGTCCACCGGCGACGGACGCGTCTACGTTATGCCCGGCGATGAGTCGTGCCACGAGGAAGCAGGCCCAATGGGCGAGCAATCCCACCCCCAGCACCGCCATCTTCGATTGCCACACGGTGTCGCGTGGAACGGGTTGGCTGAGCAGCCCGGCCATGGTGCGCTGCTGGTACTCGGCGCCGAAGGGGATGGCGGCGAGAAAAGCGCAGGTGGTCACAAAGAACATCAGGTCGTCGGTGAAGAGCAAAGGCACTTGCACGGCGAACAGCGCGACGATCCACGCGGGGCGCAGTTGCTCCACCTCCTTGCGCAACGTCCAGCCCGCCAGGCGCACGAGAGCGGGAAGGCCGAAGGCCGCGAGTCCACCGAGTCCGCCCATAACCAGAGCGAGACCGGCGGAGCCATAGCGCGCCGAGCCGTTCAGCTCCAGGGACGACGTCAGAAACGGAAGCACGGGCAGCAGGATCAGCAGGTGCCAGGAGTGGAGCCGCCCGTAGCGCAGAGGGATCTGGAGCGTGTTCATGGCGTGGGAACGTAAGGTTGGAGCACAACGCGGTGTGAAATCAGGGCGGGCGTGCGGGTTGGTAGGGCTAGTCGATGGGGGCGGGTTGGCCGCTCGGACGGGCCTGATCGTCGAGCTCCAGTTGCGCGCGCAGCGCGGCGCGGGTGGCGTCATCGATCCACCCCGATTCCACGAGGAGCCGACGCTGGCGTGGCTGGAGCGGAGGGCTGAAATGGCCAATGCCCACCCCGTTCGTGCCCCCGATCGTCCAGCCAAACTGAATCTCCGTCCCTTTTTTGGGCGAGAGATGGGGACTGTTGGAGGCCTCCGGACCAAACAGCACGCGCGCGTGACCGAGATAGCCGCCGCCAGGGTAGCGGTCCACCAGCAGTCGATCCGCCGCCGGGAGTTTGGCGCGCCAGGCGCGCAGGTGCCATGCCTGGGCGATCGTGCTCTGGCGATGGGCCCAGTCCAAAACCAAGGCCGCCGCCGTAGCCCCGATGACAGTGAGCACGGCCACCGCGAGCAGCGAACGGGTCGAGAGCAGCACCAGACCGCGCGTGTCGAGGGCGGGTCGGACGAAATGCCGGCGTGATTGCCACAGGACCCAGCCCATCCAAAGACCTCCAGCCAGCAGCGCATAGCCCGCCGCCGACCAGGCACCGTAGACCGCCAAGGATCGCTGATAGGTGCCGTCGCCCCATGCCCGCGCCGACCCGGGATCCATCGTTTCCGCGGCCTTCCACGCCCAATCGTAGGACGGTGCCGGTTGATCGAGGGGGGTGTTCCACCTCAGAGTTGGCCAAGCGACCGCGATCCCTATTGCCAGGGCCACGAAGATATAGGTTGCCACGCTCAGCAGCAGGCCTGTGACCAGGGCGCGCAACACGTTCGGAGAAGTGGCGGACGCGAGGAGGGAGAGGGA
>JADLFD010000183.1 GCA_020845805.1 Verrucomicrobiales bacterium
GAGCGCCGTTGTGGGACACGTCATCGCCCTGGAACAGGTCGGCGATGGGAGCCTGGGGCGAGGCGGCTTTGAGGGCGGGATGGGTATCGATCATACCCATCGAGGTGTAGAAGCCCGGATAGGAGATGCCGAAGATTCCGGCTCGTCCATTATTCCCGGGCACGTGCTTCACCAGCCAGTCGAGGGTGTCCCAGGTGTCGGTGGATTCATCGGTGTCCGCGGGACCCTTCTTATTGGTGCGGTAGGGACGCATCTCGACCCACTCGCCTTCGGATCCGTGTCGTCCGCGCACATCCTGCCGGACGAGGATGAAGCGGTCGCGGGCGAATTGCTCGAAGGAGCCGCGGGGATCCAGGAATTCATTCACGCCGTAAGGGCGAAGGGAGTAGGGAGTGCGGGTGAGCAGGATGGGCCAGGCCTGGGACTCATCCTTCGGCACGAAGATTTGGGTGTAGAGCCGTACGCCGTCGCGCATGGCAATGCGGTGTTCGAACTTGGTGTAGTGCTCGGCCAGCCAGGCCGCGTCTGCCTCCGGTTCCGCCGCGGAGACGGGATGCAGGCGGGCGGCCAAGGCCAGGAGTCCCAGGGCCAGAATCCGGGCGAGAGAGTGGCGGGGCGCGCGGGGCGCGGCGTGAAGCTGGGTGGGGCGAGGGAGGTAGTGCATGCGGGGAACGGGGAGAAGTGTGATTGCCGGGAGTTAATTCTGTCGGATCGCGCGTTGGATGCGAACGGGACGGATGAGGAGCTGGCCTTCGGCGGGGCTGGCGTGGATGCGGCGGACGACGTCCATGCCCTTCACCACCTGGCCGAACGCGGCGAATCCCTGTCCGTCGGGGTTGCGGCGTCCGCCGAAATCCAATTCCGGTTGATCGCCGATGCAGATGAAGAAGTGGTCCTGGGCGGAGTCGGGAGTGTCGCGTGCCATAGAGAGGGTTCCATCGCGGTGCGTGAGATGCGTGTCGCGCGTGCGTTCGAGGGGAATGGCGGCGGGGAACAGGTTGGTGCGGGCGGCGTTGGCCTGGGCCTGGACGACCGCGATGCGCACCTTGTTGGTGGGTTGATTGGAGGCGGTGACTGTGCGGAAGAAGGCACCGTCGGCGTACCAGCCCTCGTGGACGTAGCGCAGAAAGTTGCGGACCGTCTGCGGTGCAGCGCGGGCATCGAGGACGAGTTCGACGTCGCCTTCGGCCGTTTGGATCAGGACCCGCGGTTGGTCGGGGATGGGTTCCTCGCGCCAGCGGAACGTGGGGGCCTTGGCGGGGTCGAAGCCGGCGAGGTGAAGGCGTCCCGACGGGTCGCGCAGTCGGGGGCGTTGATAGCGCCAGGGGCGGTCCCCGAATACCTCTTCGCACAGGCGCGCCACGGCGGGGTCGTAGCTGCGCAACTCGGTGCGGGTGTTGACGTGGTTGTGGAGCGCGTCGTTTTCTCGATTGTCGTCGAACCACGACTGCACGCATTCCGCCCAGTATTCCTTGGCATCAACGGAAGCGTAGGTGCCCTTCCAGAGGCCGGAGTTGGTGGCGGCGTGGTAGGTGGCGTTGAGGCGAGGGTTGAAGGTTGGATCCAGGGAGTTCATGCCGGTTTCGTGGACGGCGTGCGCGAACTCGTGAATCAGGATGCTCTCGGTGGGGTAGGGATCGTTGGGATAGCTCAGGACGTTTTCCTCACCGGCGCTGACGGCCGGGGATTCGGGCGTGGCGCCCAGTCCCCGCGCGCGGCGATCCCAGAAGACGCGGGGCTGGAGGGCGGCGTGTTCGGGGACGTCGGTGGTGTATTCGTTCCAGGCCATGAGGGCCAAGCGCACTTTGGCGGAGGCCATGGCGTGGAGGATCTCGGGCCGATGCTCGAGCATGTGTTGGACTACCCAGTGCGCTTCGAGGAGGGCGGCATCGGACACACGATGCGAGCCGAGGATGGGGAAGCCTTCGAGCGCGACGTGCTTCTGGTAGAAGGCGGAGAGTCCGAGCCGGGTGCGGAGCGTCTCGGGCACCTCCCCCACCGTGGCGCCTTGCACGGCGGGAACCGCAAGGGAGAGCAGGAGTAGCGCGCCCCGAAGAATGCGTGGAACAAGGCCCTGCGGCGAGACGCAGCGGCGGGTCGGAAAGGGAGTCCAGTGCATGCGCGCGTCGTGTTGATGCGACAAAGCGCGCGGGGCGGCGAGACTTCGTTTTCAAAGGTCCCCGCCGTCATTCTGCGCGGGTAGGACGGCGGGGCTTCGATCACGTCGATTTGGTCACGCAACGTCCCTCGCATGGAACGCCATTGACGGGATGGAAAGACGTTCCGGATCCGCTGGTCGCAGAAATCCGGCGGCTTCGAGAGAGCGCCCGGTTGCGTGGCGAGGTCGAGTTCGCGGGTGCCGTGGGCCTCGCGGCGGGCGGGGTCCGAGGTCAGTCGACGCCGTGGGTGAGTCTGCGAATCGGTTTGGTGAAGACGAGGAGGAGCAGACCGGTGCCGCCGGCGGTGAGGACGACTTGGAGGAAGCGGGCGGGCATGGCGGCGGCGTTATCGCCGGTGACCTCGC
>JADLFD010000184.1 GCA_020845805.1 Verrucomicrobiales bacterium
CGTTGTCTTTGGTGAACGTCCCGCTGAAGTCGAAGTCCAGCGCCTGGGTGGGAATAATGACTGCCAGTCCGGCAAGGGCGGCGATCGTGGTGAGGGGTCTCATATTATCTGCGTTGGTTTTGGGTGGCTGCATGGGCTGGCGCCTGCTGGCTCCCTTTGCACAAACTGAGAGTGGGACTCACTGGAGAACACGAACGCCCTGACATTCCCCGATGGATCTCCGCAGGTCACCTGACCCCTCCGATTGGAGCTACGCACCAATCGGTAATTGACATTTCTAGAAGCACCATCTGTGCCGATCGCACAACCTCCCTGACCCAGGTGGGCTGATGTATCGGTAACATGTTCTAGATGAGTAGTTTGTGGGACTTCGTTGCGATGTATGCGACCGGGAGGCGTCGGGGTCGCGGTGGGGAACCTGTAAGGTATTCCGACGGGTAGTGGTGGGGTAAAGCGGATTCTGAACCTGGGTCTCATGGGTAAGATGCTGCGCAGGAGTAGGTTCTGCGTGAGGGGGAAGTTCCGTTCGGGCAGTGTAAGAGAATCAACGAGGCCCTTGACAAACCTCGCGACCCGTGACGGAGCCTCAATCCGGAAACGAGACGACAGGGCTCGGTGCGCGCCGGGACAACCCAGACGCCAGAGGGGCGGCGGTCGGTGAAGTCGTCCATGACTCACGCCAAGGCGAAGGCGCGGCGGAGGCGGGCCGGTGGAAGTCGGCGTTCCACCCCGAGAGCAGGCGGTGACTGCGTCTCCGCAATCCAAGGGTGGTGGTTGTGGGGCGGGCGTGGCCGCCGAGGCCGTTCAGGGTGATTTACTTCGGAGTCGGAAGAAGGCGGGAGTGGCGGTGGGCTCGACACTCAGTCGCAACGTATCTCCCGAGAGAGACGGAGCCGAGGTGACTTCCGTCCAGGTGGAAGCGGTCTCCAGCGTGCGCGTGGTTTCGAGCACGAAGTTGGTGGCACTGGCCGGCCAGGTGAGATCGAGGCCGAGGGTGGCAGGTGTTCCGCGGGCGAGGATCAGTCGGGGAGGCTCAGTGAGGGTGGCCAGGCCGACGGTCCAGAGTCCGAAGTCGGAGGCGCCCGTGGTGGACAAGGTATGGTCCAGCGCATGCCAGGTGGAGGGGACCTCGACCATCGTCGGGGAGGAGGCGTACAGGCTGAGGCGTGCAAGGTCGCCGTCAGGTCCCAGGTCGAGGCGGTTGGGATCGAGATTCAGTCGGACTTCCAACGGTGGCACTCCGAACCCCGCGTAGAAGCGGTCCTTGAGGACGAGCCAATGGTCTGGGGAGACCGGCAGGTCGTCCGCGACGGGACCGAATGGGAGGGGGACAGGGATCTGGCGCGCCACGACCACGGGGCGGCCGACGGATGGGGTGGGTGGACGCACCGCGAGGTGGGCGGCGCCGAGCGGTTGCCAGGAGGTGGAGGCGAGGTCGAGTCGAGTCCACGCAGTCTGCGGGTCGGCCGGGGCGGTCGTGACGATGAAATCACGGGCTGCAAGGCCAAGGAGGTGACCGGAGCCGGTGGTGACGAGGGCTTCGAGTGACTGGGAGAGGCCTTGGACCACGCGGGTGGCGGTGCTGCCCTGCAGTTTCCAGATCCGGCCCAGACCACCGCCGGTGAACTGGCCGGGGGTGGATTGGGCGGCGTAGACGGCGTCGCCGAGGGTGGTCGCGGCAGTGAAATGCTCTTCCGCGGTGGCGGTGATCCCGGTGAGGGGTTGCCATCCAGAGATGGTTCGCCGCCACGCGGTGCCGTGTTCGCCCAGGGCGTAGGTTTCTGTGGGGGTACCGGCCAGCGCGCGGATCACCTTGGCTCCCGGTGTGGACTCCGGAGACCAAGTTGTTCCGTTGTAGCGCAGGATCCGACCGTCGCCGGTGCCGGCGAACAGCTCCTGATCCGAGCGACCCCACAGCGCCTGGATCAACGAGGCAGCCTGGTCCTGAGGCATGACGAAGAGATCGGTCCAGGTTCCCGTGTCTTCCAGGCGCTGGATGCGGTAGGGGGCGGCGGCGTAGAGGCGACCGGTGGGCGAGCGCCAGAAGGCTACGGTGCCTTCCGCACCGCCGCGCGAGGTCCACTGGGTGCCGTTCCAGTGATGGACGCCGCGGCCGAACTCCTCGGGGTTCTCCCAAGCCACGGTGATGTCGCGGAGGCTGGTGGCGGAGGCGGCGCGGACGGTGACATTGGCGGCGGTGCCGGGAGGCAGGGAGGGAAATGGGTGGGGGATGGGACCGTCGACATACCAGAGCGGAGAAGCTCCGGGCTGTCCGAAGTTGGCGCCGAACACCACGACACCATTCGTGCCACACGGTGCCGCGCCGCGGAGGGAGAGGGGGAGGTCGGCATGCCCACCCGCCGTCAGGGGCGAGAGGATGCCGGAGGTTTCGGTGAGCAGGTATTCGTGTGCCACTCCGCCGGGGCCGACCCCGTACAGACGGTCTCCTGCGCCGCAGCCGGCGAGCCACTGGCGGCGCATGCGCGCCTGGAAGCTGGTGCGTTCGGCCGGGTGAACTCCGTCGAAACGGAACACGGACTCGATGTCCATGAGGTAGACCTCGGTGGGCGAGCGTCCCCAGACGCAGGTGAATCCGAACCCGAACGGCTGGCTGGCATTGACGGGAAGCGTTTCCCAGGTGCCGTCTGAGCGGCGCCGGTAGAATTGAGTCCAGTTGCCGGCGGCGAAGACGTGATCGGGGCTGTGCGCCCAGAGGGAGCTGATGATGTTGAAGGACATGTTCCCGGTCTCGAGCTTCTGCTCCAGTTTCCAGACCCCATGATCACGATGCAGGATCTGGCCGTGAGTGCCCGCGACGTAGAGGTGGTCGGGACCTGACGAGGTGACCGCCTTGAAGCTGCCTTCGACCGAGAGCGGCACCGGTACGAACTCCCAGGAGTGCCCGTCGTAGTGGACCAGGAACGTACCGCCGTCCTGGGTGGCCCAGACGTCCTGGGCGGAGAGGGCATGCACGGAATTCAGCGGGTACGTGTAGCCCGAGAACGTGGGCGGCTGATGTTCGATCCACCGACCGTTGTTCCATTCCAGGATCAGGCAGCGGTTGGTGATCACGTCGGTGTAGGGATCGCCGCCCACGGCGAAGACGTGGGACGCGGAAAGACCGTGAAGCCCGAAGACGGTTTTCTGCGTGGGGGCGGCGAGATTGGTCCATTGGGATCCGTTCCAGAGCCACACCTGGCCGCCGTGGCCTCCGACATAGAGTTGATCGGGACCGGCGGCCCAGGCCGAGAGTCCGTCATTCCCCTGGGGCAGCGGAGTCACGAACCGCCAGGGATCGGGCAGCCCGCCTTGCGCGCGTGGCGTCGAGGCGAAGAGGAGGAGACCGAGGAGTGAGAGAAGAAGGAAAGCGACCCGTTGGACGATGTCGCGCCCCCTTCGCTGGAAGGACCAACGACCTGCTGCCATGCGTGGAGATTCGAGCGCCGTGGCCGATCCTGGCGACGAAGGAGTGGCGAACGGGGAGTGGCGTCGCGGAGCTCGAGGGATTGCGAAATCTCCTGGCGGCGAAGTGAGCGGGGCCCCGCGATGAGGGATTCTGCGGCGAGAGGCTGCTATTCTGGAGTCGCGACCGCCACTTCGCCGAGGTCCACCGGTTCGGCTGGGTCGCCCTCGGGGACGAGGATCTGAGCGCGGTAGAGTACTGGGGGAATGGGACTCGGGGTGGAATTGGCGTGCGTGCCGAGATGGAGGAGGTAGGGACCGGGTGTCACGTTGGGGGCGGCCCAGGATCCATCAGGGGAAGGGGCCAAGCCGATCACCCGTCCCTGGACGGTGACTTCGTAGACCTCGGGGCGGGAGGCCCAGGCCTGGA
>JADLFD010000185.1 GCA_020845805.1 Verrucomicrobiales bacterium
AGGGTCTCCCGAATCTCCTCGATCGGACGCGCGCGGTTCCACAGCCGAAACTCATCAATCGCGCCCTGGAAAAACCCGGAGGTGCCGCCCACCGACCCCAGGTAGACCCGGCCTGCCCCGAGCGACAAACCGGTGGTCACGTTGGTTTGAAGCAGAACACCGTCCCGGTAGATGGATTGGACTCCGGACGCCGCATCAAAGACTGCCGCGTAGTGGTGCCAGTCGGTGTCCGCGTACGCCGTGGTGGATCGCACGTCGGCATCGGGCAGCGTCTTGGACATCTGGAGCCCGACCACCGCGCCGGCGAACCAGCCAAAGGTCGCTTGCGGCGGCGTTCCGGAAGGATCCGCGACGAAACTGAACAGCGCCTGCAGATTGGTGGCCCCGCTCGCTCGGCGCGCCCAGGCCTCCACCGTGAAAGACCGTCCGGTCAGGTCGAAACTGGCATCACTGCGCACGCCGCCCGGCTGCCCGTCGAGCAGCAGCGCGTGGGTCGACCCCGCCACCGGCTGGGGCTGGGGATTAACCACGTTCACCTCCAGCAGCGCAGGCGTGGACGAGAAGTTCCCGCGCTGGGCATAGAAGGCAAAGGTGTCGGTTCCGAAATAGTTGGAGATCGGCCGATACAGGACCGTCCCGTTCACCACGCTCGACTGCCCCCACCCGGGAGTGACCAGGGACTTGACGATGATCGGGGTGGCGTTGGCAGGACCCCAGGGGCGCGTGCGCCAGGCGGGAATCGGCGATTCCACCGTGCCGCTCGGCAGCGTCCATTGCACCGACAGATGCGGACGCGCGCTGGTGCCCAGCTTCACCTGGTGCCGCACTTCGAAGTAGCACGGCTGGCCGGCCGTCAGGGTCAGGGTTTTGGTCTGCTGGCTGGGAAACGCGTCGAACTGCCGGAAGCTGACCCCGGACGCAGGTGAGGAGACCAGCAGGGTCATCTCGGACGGTGAGCCGGACGGGCTCACGTAAAGTTGGGCCTCATTCAGGCTGGCGATCGAAAGCGTGTACGTTCCCGTCTCGGGAGGAATGAGGTAGCCGGCCATGCGCTGACCGAAGCCGGTGGCGCCGCCCGGCGAAAACTCCAGCGCCGTCCCGATGGGAACGACGACGTCTGGCGACGCAGGCCACCCTGGACTCACGACCAACCCGCCCGCGACGGTGTCGCTGTTCGGGCCGAAGAACACGTCCCGGGAGAAGCCCAGCGTGCCGCCGAAGACATTGCTCGTCACCACGCTCGCCGCACCGAACGTGACCGGAACGTTCTGCGGAACGTCCACCCGCGTCACCAAGGACACGCCGGGGGCAAAGGTGGGGAATCCCACCAGCGGAAGGTGTGCCTGCGACACGCTCGAATCCACCAGCGCCACCGTCCCATCCGGCACAGCCGGACCCACGCCGTCCGAATCCTCGACGAACGGGACGAATCCCTCCTCGCATTGGAAGTACCTGATCAACCCGGGGCTGTCGGATCGCACGACCCGGTTGTAGGACGCTTTGATCTCGTCGGCCGTGCGCGCCACGTTCCAGATGCGGACCTCATCCACGTGTCCGACGAAATGACGTCGTCCCGGGTCTCCCGGCGGTTCCACGCCGATGTACGTGGGACCGGGACTGATCTGCGGCATGTTGGGCAGGGTGCCGCTGGCGACCAGGCTGCCGTTCACGTAGAGCGCAACGGATTGGCCGTTGATCACGCCGGCGAGGTGGTACCACCGGTTCAGTTCCAGTATCGCCGTGGCATTGGTCGGATAGAAGTCGTTAGACCAGTTGGCCAGGCTCGGCATGCCGTTCGACTGCAAGCCCAGGGTGAATCCCTGCTGGTTGGCCGTGTTGCCGATATGGACGATGAAGTTGAGGCTGGGGTCGGGAAGGGCCCGCGGCAGGACCCAGGCCTCGATGGTTCCGACCGATCCCAGCCCGGAGCCCGGGCTGGCGCCCATCGCTCCGGCGTACTGCAGCACCGACGATCCCGTGTTCAGCGAGAGTGCGGCGCCGCCGCCCAGGACGGTCGGTGGCGGCACCTGCGCGTTCACCAGCATTCCGTGCGCGTAGCGGTCGACGGCCCCCAGCGGATCGGTGACGCTGACGGTGATCGGGGGGGCTTGTCCTACGACCCCTGCCCGCGGCGTGAAGACCAAGCTCTGCTGCTGGTTGGCGTCGCGATCCGTAAGAAAGATCGACCGGGGATCGATCATGTTGGTGGGAAACGACTCGATCCGCAGGCTGAGCTGCTGGGCGGACCACGACCGCGATTTCACGGTCAACGGAACCACCTGGGTGAAGCCGGCCCACTGGTCCGCCCGTCGGTACACGGCCTCGATCCGGGGCGGATCGTTGGGCCGCACCGAATGCCTGTAGGAGAACATGTTGGTCGGTCCGTTCCCTCCCGGATCCAGCGTCAGGGTCACCGTCGTCTCCCCGTTGCCCTTGCGCAGCGGCCGGAGGGTGATCAGGCGATTGGAAGGCGTCGGCGCGGTGATGGTCAGGTCGGAGGAGGCGAAGACCGACGGGTTCGACGACGACGCCGTCACCCGGACGTTTTCGACATACCCCTCCAACGAATCGAGCGTCAGCATGAAGCTGCCCCCTTTCCCCTCGTCCGTGTTTTGATCCGGCAACTCGGGCATGTTCTTGGGCAGCACCACGAAGGGCGGCGTGATGCCGGTGATAGAAATCTCCGAGATGTAGGTGCCGGTCTGAAAGGTCAGGGCGCTGGTGCCAAATCCAAATTGCCAATCTGATCGGACGACATTGTCCCAATTATCCAGGGGTTTCCAAAAGACCATGGGATCATCTTGGTTGATCCGAACGGTAACACCCACGGGCCGATCGTAGGAGATCTGCACAGCGTACGTGCCCCGAGGCGCCAGAAGGGTCGACGCGACCTCGGTTCCCTGCCAATACAGCTTGGCGATGTTCACCGTCGTCGAGTTGGTGACCATCGTGTTGTTGATCACCAGCGCCAGTCCCTGCCCTGCCTGCACGTCGCCGAAATTAACGGTACCCCGGGGCCCGAAGAAGAACGCGGTGCCCCACGAGAGCTGGTTGGCATAGTAATTGTAGGCGAGATCGAAACTGGCCTGGAATCCGCGCACCGGCTGCGGAGGTTTGGATGTCGTCGGCGTGGAAAATCGGACCAGGCCTCTCTGACCGACGTTTCCGCTCAGCGCGTAAGTCTGTACGCCTTGGTCATCGGTGTACCGGGTGAGAGTTCCTTCAGTCAGGGCATTGGTCTGGGTCGAGCGATCCACGATCACCAAGGCCCCGGCCTTCCACGCGGAAAGCAGGATCCAAGGGAGGAGGAACCAACGGAGGGACAGGAGAGGCCGAAGGACCAGCGAGGTCGATTTCATGGCAGGCAGGAAAAGAGGGGTTGGCAGGCCGGCAGGCTTAAGGGACGTTCAGATCCGTGACCTCGGAGATGCGGTGCAGCGAAAGCACGCCCGAGGTGGAGAGGACGTTCTTGTGCAGGCCTTCGAGCGTCTCGGAGTAGGTCCCGTTGATCGCCATCTGACCGGGCGCCGCCGACGCGGTGTCCGCGCCCCCCAGGCTGAACTGCAGGGTGCGCGTGAGGGCGTACGATCGGTTGGTCCCGTGATCCGGATGGTACCGGTGCAGGAAGGGGTTGGTGGGATGATCCGCCGGGAGAACCAGCTCGCCGGTCAACTGGTTGCTCGGCGCAAACGTCCCCGTCAGTGGCAGTCCGAACTGACCGTCCGACTGCGCGAAATCAAAGTGCGGCGCCGTCAGCCGGCGACCCGCGAGGCGGCCAGACCGAAGGTCGCTCGGCGAGAGTTTGTCGACCACGGAAGGATCGGTCAGCAACCGTGCCGGGCGCGTGGTGAAGTTCGGAATCGCCGAACCTGCCGCGCTGTTGGTGGCGGCAAATACCAGCGTGACATCCCGCAACAACTTGACCTGTCCGCTGCCGTCCACATGCAGCAGCACGCGCAGCGGGAACGGCACCATCACGTCCCCGGGGCCCTCCCCGCCCCCGGAATCCTGCGAGGGCGCCACCTGGTTCACCACCGCCGTGCCCAGCCAGAGACCGGCATAGCTGGGCGCCGCATCGGCCAGCGCGCGCGCCGTCACCAGGAACATGGTGCCCTCCTGGTCGCTCACCGACACCAGCGTCTCATGCACCTTGCTGACGTTCGCCGTCGGCAGCTTCGAACGGTCGACCGCCAGCGTCAGCCGTGCGCTCGCGCCCGCCGCCACCTGCTGGACGTGCTGACCCAAGGACTCCGGGTGGGCCGGCTGGCCCGGGACGGGATCCGGAATCCGTACCAGGTGGTTGAGATTCGTCGCGGCGTTCTCGACGCGAATGCTCTTCGCCAGCGGGTGACGGTTGAAAAGGGTCAACGCGATGGTCCGGGTCGTGGCATCGAAGTCCGCCGTCTCACCGCTGTTCAACGCCACATGGAACGGAGCGACAAAGTCCGAAGCGCCCCGCGAAAACACCCAGTAGGCCTCTCCCCGGCGCATCAGGTCCTGCGCCCCCACCTCGGTCCAACGGCCGTCGGCGGCCAGACGGTAGATGGCCTCCAGGCGATCGGTGGAGGCATCGTAGTGCGCCGTCGAGGCTCGGAAGAAGGTCCGGAAGCTCACCGGCACGCCAGGATCCACCGGGAAACCACGCAGATTGTATCGGTCCGGCACCCACGACGCCTTGCGCAACACAGGCCGCCCTCCCACCGACCACGTCACCGTGTTGCTGCC
>JADLFD010000186.1 GCA_020845805.1 Verrucomicrobiales bacterium
AGCTGCAGGAACGGGAGATCCTGGACCTCTATGGCGTAGTGTTCGAAGGGCATCCTGATCCGCGTCGATTGCTTATGTGGGAAGGGTTCCTCGATCATCCGATGCGCAAGGACTACGTGGAGCCGGACGACTACGAGTACGAGCCAACTCCGCACGACCACGTGGCGGAACGCGCGGAGGCGCACCGGCGATCGGCCACGCCGGCCGGGGGCGAGGGACGAGGAACGGGAGGGGCTTCGTGTTGACTCTTGATGCTGACGGCAAGCAGGGCGGTGGCGGGGGCGTGGACCGGCGTTTCGAGGTGCTTCCAGCGGGGGTGGAATCGAATGGCGAGGGAGGATCCTTGCTCGAGATTTCGATGGGGCCACAGCACCCGTCGACGCACGGCGTGTTTCGCATGGACGTCGTGCTGGATGGGGAGACGGTCGTACGTTTGAAACCGGTGTTTGGATACCTGCACCGGAATCACGAGAAGATCGCTGAGAACGCCAGCTATTTGGCGGCGATGCCTTATACCGATCGGCTCGACTACTTCTGCTCGCTCACCAACAACTGGGCCTACGCCTTGGCGGTCGAGAAGCTGGCGGGACTTCAGGTGCCGGAGCGCGCGGAGTTTCTGCGCGTGATCACGGCTGAGCTCACGCGCCTGCAGAACCATGTCTGTCTCGCAGGTTTTCTGATGCAGGACATGGGCGCCTCAGGGACCCCGCTGATGTATGGCTTTCGCGAGCGGGAGAAGATCCTGGATCTGTTCGAGTCGCTGACCGGCGCGCGCATGATGTGCAACTACATGCGGTTCGGTGGTTGTCGGACTGATGCTCCTCCCGGCTGGCTGGAGGAAGCGCGGGGCGTGGTGGACCGGTTTCCCCGGTTTCTCGACGAGTTCGAGAACCTGCTTTCCGGGAATGAGATCATGATGGCCCGGACCCAGGGGGTGGGCGTGCTGACCCGAGAATTGGCGGTGTCGGCCTCGGTGACCGGACCGGTATTGCGAGCCTGCGGCGTCGATTATGATCTGCGCAAAGTGGATGGGTACGGGATCTATCCGCGGTTTCACTTCCGTGTGCCGCTCGGGGACCACGGCGATACCTACGACCGGTACATGATCCGCATCCTGGAGATGCGCGAATCCCTGGCCATTCTCCGGCAGGCGTTGGATCAAATTCCGGAAGGCCCGGTCATCGACCCGAAGGCCAAACTGCGCGGGTTTCGTCCCAAGCCGGGTGAAGCCTATGGGCGCATCGAGGCCCCGAAGGGTGAGTTGGGGTTTTACCTGATCAGCGACGGGACCGCGAATCCGTATCGGTACCGCGTGCGTCCGCCGAGTCTGATCAATCTGACAGTTCTGGAGGACCTTTGTCTGGGTCACAACGTCGCCGACACCGTGACCATTCTGGGCAGCATCGACATTGTGCTGGGGGAAGTGGATCGATGATCGCGACCCTGACGGCAAACGTCCTCCTTCGAAGCTGAAACCGACCTATGCTGGGAGTGGGAATCATCAAAGGGTTGGCGGAGACGGGCCGGAACTTCATCGGCTCGTACTTCGATCGCGACCGTCTGGTCACCGTCGAGTACCCCGAGCAGCGGGTGCCGTTGCGTGAAAATTTCCGGCAGTTTCCGTTCCTGGTCCATGACGGCCAGGATGCCGCGATCGGGTTGCGCTGTGTCGCGTGCCAGATCTGCGAGAAGGAATGCCCTCCGCAATGCATCTACATTGAGAAGAGCAAGGACAAGAAGCCGGATCACCTGGGGAAGCCGCAGTTCTTTCCGGCGGTGTTCAACATCGATATCTCGGTTTGCATGAGCTGCCAGATCTGCGTCGAAGTCTGTCCTTTCGACGCCATCAAGATGGATCAGGACTTCGAGCTCAGCACGGCCGATCGGTTTGGCGGGCTGTTACTGGGGAAGACGCAGTTGGCGCGACCGAACACCCATTTCCAGCGTATCCATCCCCGCGAGGCCGCGGAGATCGATACGCGCCGGGCGGACGAACGTCAGAAGGCGGAGGCCAAAGCGAAAGCGGATGCCGAAGCGAAAGCCAAAGCCGCCGCGGCGGCCGCGGCCGGCACTGCCGCAGCCACCACGACCGCCGCGGTGGACGCTGCCAAACCCGTCGGGGCGCGGCCCGCGCCGACCACGGTGCCTGGCCCGGCTTCGGCGAGAGCGTTGCCAGGGGCGGGCGCGGGGACGGTCCCGGCAGCACCCTCTGAACCTGGAGGGCAGGTGTGAGGGCAGGGTGGGTGGGCTTCGATGGAAGCCGGGGGCTGGGACGAGCGACTTCAGGCAGGGGCTCGCGACGTCGAGGCGCATCCACTCCCAGGGCTGTTTCGCGATTCGAGAATCTTCTTCTCCCGGGCCGGGCAATTTCGCGAAACTGAGCCCGCCAGGGGTTCCAAGAAAGCCGCTGAATGGCCGCCAACGTCGACCAAATCTTTGTCCATCTCATGCAGATGATGGTGGATCGCGTCCCGGACGCGGTGGCGCCCTGGGTGCGCGCGGCGGTGGGAGTGGGGGCGGTCCTTGGTCTCTTCGGATTGCTCTTTGGGCTTACCACGGTGTGTGAGCGCAAAGGTATCGCGCGCATGCAGAATCGGCTCGGCCCGAATCGGGTTGGGCCGTTTGGTTTTCTGCAGTTCGCCGCCGACGGCATCAAGTCGCTGACCAAGGAGGACGTCGTGCCGCGGTCGGCAGATCGCGTCGTCCATTACCTGGCGCCACTGGCCCTGCTCACGCCTGTGGTCTTGACGTTCCTGGTCCTGCCGTTCGGCCGGAACATGGTGCTGATGCATGTGGACACGGGGCTCCTGTTCTTCTTTGCCGCGGGCGCGTCCACCGAGCTGGCGGTGTTCATGGCGGGGTGGTCGAGTCGGAACAAGTACTCCTTGCTCGGCGCGATGCGGGCGATCGCACAGATGATCAGTTACGAGCTGCCCTTCATCCTGTCGACGGTGGGCGTGGTGATGATCGCCGGGACGTTGTCGACGGTGGGAATCGTGGAATCCCAGGCGGCGCGTCCGGGAGAATGGCTGGCCCGCTGGAACCTCTTCACTCCCTGGGGACTGGCGGCGTTTCTTTTGTTCCTGATTGCCGCGTTTGCCGAGGCCAACCGATCACCGTTCGATTTGCCCGAGGGCGAGTCGGAGATTGTGGCTGGGTATTTCATCGAGTACTCGGGATTCAAGTTCGCCCTTTTCTTCATGGCCGAGTACCTGGGCATGTTTGCCAGCAGTGGGATGGCCGTGACGCTGTTCCTGGGAGGGTGGACCGCGCCTGTGGCCGCGCTGGATTGGATCCCTTCGTGGCTGTGGTTTTTTGGCAAGCTCCTCGCGCTGATTGCGCTCTTCATCTGGGTGCGCGGGACCACGCCGCGCTTGCGCATGGACCAGCTCATGGACTTTGCGTGGAAGTTCATGCTGCCGCTGGCGTTGTTGATCCTTCCCGTCGTAGCAGTCTGGCATTACCTCGGCGGCGGTTGGCGCGGTTGGCTCTTCTGCACCCCGGTGTTGGCGGCGGCGTACGTGTTGCTCGGCCGGGCCCTGGTGGGTCGACGTCGGATTCAGCGGCGCGTGTATCGCTATGCCGGGGAAGGGGTGGCTTCGTGACGCCCTGGTTTCTGCTGTTTGGCGGCCTCGTGGTGGTGGGTGCGCTGGGGGCCATGGCGCTGCGCAACCCGGTGCATTGCGGCCTCAGCCTGGTGGTGACGTTTGTCGGTCTGGCCGGGACGTATCTCGATCTGGGCGCGGATTTTCTCGGCCTGGCCCAAATCCTGGTTTACGTGGGTGCGGTGGCCATCCTCCTGGTTTTTGTGATGCTCCTCACGCGCACGGGGCGTGGTGAATCCCCTGAGGTGCGGCCAGGCGGATGGTGGTGGGGTGGCCTGGTGGCGGCCCTGGTCGCGGTAGGATTGGTGGGGGCGTTGGCCTCCGTCTCCGGATGGAAGCCGCGTTCGGAGCCGATGACCTTTCCGACCGTGCGGGATTTGGGGGTGGCATTGATGACGGATTTTGTGTTGCCGCTGCAGTTGGTCGGGGTGGTGCTCACGGCGGCCATGATTGGGGCGGCGATTCTCGCGCTGCCTGAGCGTCGCGGCGGCCGGGTTGGGCGAACCCCAAAGGGGGAGGAGCCGGAGCAATGAACCCGGCCCAACCTTATCTCTTTCTGGCTGCGGCACTGTTCATCATTGGCATGGCAGGGGCCTTGGCTCGCCGGAACGCCATTTTGGCTCTGGTCGGAATCGAACTGATGCTCAATGCGGCCAATCTGAGTTTCGTGGCCTTCTGGCGGCATGGGCCGCATCCCGATCCGCAGACGGGGTTGATGTTTGCCCTGTTTTCGATCGCCATCGCCGGGGCGGAAGCGGCGGTAGGATTGGCCCTGATCATTGCGTTGTTCCGGCACCGGCGCTCGGTAAGCCTGGAAGCGGCGGAGTCCCTGAAGGGCTGACCGGATGCACGCCATCGCCACGCACATCTGGTTGATCCCCCTGCTGCCGCTTCTGGCGGCGGGAGTGGTGGCTTTGTTGCCCAAGCGCGCTTCGACTGCCGCCATCGGACTGGCGACTGGTTCCATGGGATTGGCGCTTGTGCTTTCCCTGGCGGCATTCCTGGCCACGCTGGGTGGTCACGCCGACGGTGCTGCGCACGCGACGCACATTGGTAATTTCGATTGGTTCCGTCTCGGGACCGGGTCGGTGCGTTTGGGGTTCCTGCTCGATCCCCTGGGGGCGGTGATGCTGGTGATGGTGAGTTTTGTCGGGCTGCTGATCTTCATCTTCAGCATCGGGTACATGGCGCACGATCCCAACCGGACCCGGTTCTTCTGTTTTCTCGCGCTGTTCGCCTCGGCCATGCTCGGCGTGGTGGTGGCGAACAGCCTGCTGTTGCTGTTCGCCTGCTGGGAAGTCATGGGTGTGGCCTCATACCTGCTGATTGGATTCTGGTACCACAAACCCTCGGCGGCGGTGGCGGCGAAGAAGGCCTTCCTGGTGACGCGAATCGGGGACATCGGATTGTTCCTGGGCATGCTCTGGATGTATCACGCAACCGGGACGTTGCTGTTCTTTGACGACGGCAGGGGCTGTCTCGAGGCAGACGCGCTGACCCAATTGGGGGGTACCGCGGTGCGCGGGGGGCTGACGGCGGCCACCGGCATCGCCCTGCTGCTGCTGGTCGGCGCGATCGGGAAGTCGGGTCAGGTGCCGTTGCACGTTTGGTTGCCGGACGCCATGGAAGGTCCGACCCCGGTGAGCGCGTTGATCCATGCTGCGACCATGGTGGCTGCGGGCGTCTTTCTGGTGGCGCGTGTCTTTCCGCTGATGACGGGTGGCGTGGACACGCCGGTGGGCGAGGGAACCAGCGTGGCCTTGCAGGCCGTGGCTGGGGTGGGAGCCCTGACGGCGGTCTTCGCCGCGTGCCTGGCGGTGGCGCAGCAGGACATCAAACGCATCCTGGCTTATTCCACCGTCTCTCAACTCGGTTACATGTTTCTCGGACTCGGCACCGGCGGCGTGGCGGTGGGTATGTTTCATCTCATCACGCATGCCTTTTTCAAGGCGCTGTTGTTCCTGGGGGCTGGATCGGTGATCCACGGGTGCCACGAACAGCAGGACATTCGCTGGATGGGCGGGTTGCGTCGCCTGATGCCGGTCACCTATGCGACCTATGCGGTGGGCATGATGGCGCTGGCGGGCGTGCCCCTGTTCTTCTCCGGGTTCTGGAGCAAGGACGAGATCCTGCATGCGGCTTGGAGTTGGGCGCCGTCGCGCTGGCCCTTTGTCCTCGGCGTGGTCGGCGCGTTTCTCACCGCCTTCTACATGACGCGCCAGATGGCGGAGGTGTTCTTTGGCCAGTACCGCGGTGGGGTGCGGCCGCATGTCGGGCATGGTATCCCGGAGGCCACGCACGGCGGCACGGCTGGTGGCGTGCATGAGAGTCCCGGAGTGATGACCGTGCCTCTGGTGTTGCTGGCTGGTTCGACGCTGGTGTTGGGTTGGCTGGGCACACCCGCCTGGCCGTGGTTTGAGGCGTATTTGAATGGGCATTCCGCGCACCTGGATTTTGGGCGGCTCGCCGCTGCGTGGCCGATGATGTTGGTGTCCGTGGTGGTGGTGGCCTTGGGGATCGGGACGGGGTGGTGGGTGTATGGACGCCGGAGCCGGGTCGGGGCGACGGCACCGGATCCGCTGGAGTCGCAGTTCCCACGTATTTTCCGCGGGCTGCAGGCTCGGCTCTATGTGGATGAGCTGTATGACGCGACCGTGGTGCGCTTGCATCACGTGGTCTCGATGGTTTGTGGTTGGATGGATGAGTTGGTGCTGGGTGGGTTGGTGACTCTGGTGGGGTTGGGGTCGCGGCTGGCGGCCTTTTCCGCGCGCAGCCTGGATGAGTTGCTGGTGAATCTGGGATTTGATGCGGGATGTGCCTCGACCCGTTGGGGCGGGCGTGGATTCTCCTGGCTTCAGAACGGCAGTGCACAGCGGTATCTCGGTGGGCTTGGCCTGGGGCTGGCTACGCTGGCGATCCTGGTGCTTTGGGGATGGAGGCACGGATGACGGGGCACTGGATCACCCTGCTTACCTTCCTGCCTTTGGTGGGGGCGCTGACGGTGGCTTGGGGGGGGCCGCGATCAGGGGCCGCGCGTCGCCGCGTGGCGCTGCTGGTGCACGCGTTGGTCGCGATGTCAGCGATGGGTTTGGCGGTGGCCTTTGATACGTCGGCCACCGGCATGCAGTTCGTGGAGCGCCTGTCCTGGGTACCGGGTTTGGGGGTTGAGTATCATGTGGGGGTGGATGGCCTGGGGATGGTTTCCGTGTTGATCGCAGCGCTGATTCCGCTGTTGGCGGCGGTGGTGTCGGATCGGGTGGCCGCGGGGCGGGAGGGAGTCTACTACCCATTGCTGCTACTGCTGCAGTTCGGCTTGTTGGGCACGTTCACCGCGCTGAATTTCTTTCACTGGTTTCTGTTCTGGGAACTGGGCTTGGTGCCCGCGTACCTACTGGTCCGGTTGTTCGGTGGGAAAGGAGCAGGGCCTGCCTCGTTTCAGTTCTTCGTTTACACCATGGTGGGCAGTGTGGCGTTGCTGCTCGCGTTCCTGGCGCTGCGCGCGGCGGGCGGGAGTTTCGATTTTCTCGAGCTGGCGGGCGCGGATCGCGGGGGGGCATTGGGAAGGGCGCTGGCTCAACGATTGCCCTGGGGAGGCCCGGATGCGGGCAACGTGCTTGGCTGGCTGGTCTTTGGTGGGGTCCTGCTTGGTTTCGCGGTGAAGGTGCCGTTGTGGCCGTTCCACACCTGGCTGCCGGATACCTACACCGCGGCGCCGAGCCCGGTGACCATGGTCCTGACGGGTGCGATGTCCAAGATGGGGGTGTACGGCCTGTTGCGCATTGCGTGGCCGATCTTTCCGGAGCACTTCGCGGCGGCCCAAGGCGTGCTGGTACCGTTGGCCCTGGCGACGGTGATCTTGCCCACCTTCACGGCGTTCGTGCAGCGCGACCTCAAGCGCGTCCTAGCGTATTCCTCGATCAACCATCTCGGCTACTGCCTGCTGGCGGTGTTCGTCGTGGGCACGCCCGGAAGCGAGGCGGGGACCGCGGCAGCCCTCAACGGGGTGGTCTTGCAGATGTTGAATCACGCGTTGACCGCGGCGACGCTGTTCGGCTTCGTGGAGGTGCTGGAACGCCGCACGGGCGGGGTGCGCGATCTGGAGGCGTTTGGTGGCCTGCGCCGGGCCGCCCCGGTGTTTTGCGGACTGATGGGCATCTCGGTATTCGCGTCAGTGGGACTCCCGGGATTGAACGGGTTTGTGTCCGAGTTCCTTATCTTCCGCGGTATTTTCGCGGCCGCTCCATGGGCAGCGGCGGTGGCGTCGCTGGGCCTGCTCACTACCGCGGTCTTCTTGCTCAAAGTGATGCAACGTCTGTTCCACGGGGAGCTGAGTGTGGCCTGGGTGGGATTCCCTGACTTGACCATGCGGGAACGTGTTTGGACGGGGGCGGCGGTGGCGGGGATGCTTGTACTGGGGGTGTATCCCGACCTGGTGTTGCAGTGGACCAATCCCCTGGTGCTTCGGCTGGCGGGGGGCAATTAGACCATGGGGCTGGCACACACCATCTGGATTTCGCTCTTGGGTGCGGCGTGGGTTGCGCTCCTGGGCGGGCGTCGGCCAGGCGCAGCGCGGGCCGTGGCTTTGATCACATCCCTGGCGGGGTTGATTTCTGGGCTGGTGGGCGCGCTGGGGTTTGGCGTGGGGAACGAGTTGGTGACCTTGTGGCGTGTTCCCTGGGTCCCGGGGCTGGGGATCGACTTTCACCTGGCGGCGGACGGCGTGAGCGTGGTGATGGTGCTGCTCACGGGCATCGCGGCGGTGGCGGGAGTCCTATTTTCCTGGAACATCGAGCATCGCTCCAACGAGTTCTTCGGGCTCTACCTGCTCCTGATTGCCGGCGTGTACGGTGTCTTCCTCAGTTTTGATCTGTTCCAGTTCTTCGCGTTCTACGAGTTGGCCATTGTGCCCAAGTACTTCCTGATCGCGATCTGGGGTTCCACGCGGCGCGAGTACGGAGCCATGAAACTGGCGCTGTACTCGTTTGTCGGCAGCGCGATGGTGCTGGTGGGCGTGCTGGCCATGGTGGTGGTGAGTGGGAACGGGTCGTTCGACATGGTGAAGCTGGCCTCGACGCCGCTTCCGGTGGGGTTTCAGGCCTGGGCTTTCCCCTTGGTTTTCGTGGGGTTTGCCATTCTGGCCGGATTGTGGCCGTTCCACACCTGGGCGCCGACGGGTCACGTGGCGGCGCCGACGGCGGCCTCGATGCTGCTCGCGGGGGTGGTGATGAAGCTGGGGGCGTACGGCGCCCTGCGGGTGGCGATGATGCTGATGCCGCTGGGGGCAAAACAGTGGGGGGGAGTGGTGGCGGGTCTCGCTGTCGTTGGGATTGTCTATGCCGCGCTGGTGGCGCTGGTGCAGACGGATTTCAAGTTCGTGATCGGGTATTCCAGCGTCAGCCACATGGGCTTTGTGTTACTCGGGTTGGCGGCGGCGAATCCGCGGGGCGTGGCGGGGGCGGTGTTGCAGATGTTCTCGCATGGCGTCATCGCGGGGCTCCTGTTCGGTGTCGTTGGCCGGATGGTCTACGAACGCACGCACACCCGGGAGTTGAGCCTGCTGGAGGGACTGCGCCTGGCGCGGTTGCTGCCATTCGCGGGGGTGATCTTCGTGCTGGCGAGCGTGGCCTCGATGGGGTTGCCGGGATTCAGCGGGTTTGTGGCGGAATTGCAGGTTCTGATGGGGGCGTGGCAGGCATTTCCCGCGGCGGCCCTGGCCGCCGGCGTGGGCGTGGTGCTCTCGGTCGCCTTCACTCTTCGCGTCGTGCAACGCGCGTTTTTGCCGGATGACACCGTGCCCGTGACGGAGCCGGAGCATCGGTTGGCGCCCATCACGGTTCCCGAGAAGCTCGGGGCGCTGCTGCTGTTGGGCGTAAGCCTGTGGGTGGGGATCGCTCCCCGCGGGTTGATGGAATGGATCGACGCTGGGTTGGCGTCGCCTGGGTTTGCCACGTTGCGAAGCACGATGGGATGGCCATGAACTACCTGGACCTGGCCCGATTGGCGGCCGCCGAGATTCTGCTCGTGGTGACGGCGCTCGTGGTGCTGAGCGTCGACCTCGGTCTGCGTCAGTGCGACGACCTGGCACGCCGGACACGCTGGGCGGTGGCGTTGGGGGTGGCCGGGTGTGTGTCGGCGGTGGTGATTTTGTGGGAGTTGGTGCCCGAGGGGGCGATGCCGGCGGGGATGTTTGCCAGCGACGCCCTGACCCGCGGCGTGAAGGCGGGGGTGCTTTTATTGACGGCGGGGTCGCTGCTGCTCTCACGGGGCATTCGATTCACCCCGCATGTTGGCGAGTACGTGGCGACGGTGATCCTGGGTGCTGTCGGGATGCTGCTCATTGTGAGTTCCGAGAACGTGCTCATCCTGTTTCTGGCGTTGGAACTCGCGAGCCTGTGTCTCTACATCCTGACCGGATTCGACAAGCGGTCGGCACAGGGGACCGAGGCTGCGCTGAAGTATTTCCTGTTTGGCGGCATGGCTGGGGCGGTGTTGCTGTTTGGGTTGAGCTTGGTGTATGGCGCGACGGGAGCGATTGAGTTTGGAAAGATCGCGCAGGGCGTGGCGGAGAGCGGCGTGTCGCCGGTGCTTTTGATGGGGTTGGTGATGGTGATGGTGGGACTCGGGTTCAAGGTGGCCTCGGCACCGTTTCATTTCTGGGCGCCTGACGCGTATCAGGCGGCGCCGACTCCGGCAGCGGGCTTCATCGCCGCGGGTTCCAAGGTGGCTTCGTTCTTCATTCTCGCGAAGCTGGCCGAGTCGGCTTTTGGCCCGGCGATGGGATCCAGCGCGTGGGGCCGGTTTGCGCCGGGGTGGTCGCCGGTGTTGGCCACCATGGCGGCGATGTCGATGGTGTGGGGCAATCTGGCCGCCCTCATGCAGACCAATGTGAAACGCCTGCTCGCGTACTCCGCGGTCGCGCATGCCGGGTACACCCTGGTCGCGATCGCGGCCGGGGGTCCGGAGGGGCTCTCCGCGGTGACGTTTTACGCGGTGACCTATGCCATCACGACGCTGGGTGCCTTCGGCGTGGTGGGATTGGTGGAATCCGCGACTGGCGGCGCAGAGTTAGACCATTTCGCAGGCCTGGTGAAGCGATCGCCGCGCCTGGCGGTCTGCCTGGGAATCTTCGTGCTCTCGTTGGCCGGCATTCCGCCGCTGGCCGGCTTTTTCGGGAAGTTCTACCTTTTTCTGGTGGCGCTGGACGGGAGCGTAGGATCGCTTGGGTTGCTCTGGTTGGTCGCGCTGGGGGCGGCAACCACCTGTGTGTCGTTCTATTACTATCTGGTGCTGCTCAAGAAGGTGTTCGTGGAGGACGCTGTCATGCCAGAACGCGCGGCGCCGGGGACCGGGGTGGAATCCGCGGTGGTGTGGGCTTCCACGATCCTGGTGGTCCTGCTCGGATGTTTTCCGGGGTGGATCCTTACTCCCCTCCGTAGCGCGCTGATGGCGGTGGGGTGGTAGGGGACGCCGGAGGTTTCAGCGGCCGCACCGCGTTTCGAGCAACCCTCAAGGAGCAGTTCGTTCTGGCGCCTCGGCCGGGGGCGAAGCGGCCAGGAGGGTCGCGAGTTCACGGTGGTTGATTTTTCCCGTGCCCAGCTTCGGGATTTCGCGCACGACCCGGATCTCGCGCGGCACGCAGAGGTTGCTCAGACCTTTGGCCTTGATGGCGGCGCGGAGTTCCTCCGGACTTAGTTTGGGTTCATTGGTCGCCGCGATGAGTCGTTCGCCCTTGTCCTCATCCGGCACGGCCACCACGGCCACCTGACAACGAAGCCCGTGCTGGGGAAAGGCGCCGGCCAGCGCGTCCTCCACCGCCGTCAGGCTGACCATCTCGCCGCTGATCTTGGCAAAGCGCTTCAATCGCCCGAGGACGTGGGCGTAGCCGTCCGCATCGACGTGCACGATATCGCCCGTGTCATACCATCCGTCGAGTGCCCGGAATTTTCGGTTGGCCTCGGGATTGAGATAGCCGCGCATGACATTCGGACCTCGCACCAGCAGGCGGCCCCCCTCGGGAACTCCATCGAGGGTTTCGAGCTTCCATTCCATGCCCGGCATGAACTTGCCCACTGAGCCGTAGCGAGGTTCCAGCGGGGAGTTGAGGCACACCACCGGGCTGCACTCGGTTGCCCCGTACCCTTCCAGGATGCGGATGCCGAACTTGCGTGCATAGAGGTCGAACGTGGCTTGCTGCAGCTTCTCGGCACCCGCGATCATGAGCCGCACGGATCGGAAATCGTAGGGGTGCGCTTTACGCGCGTAGCCGTTGAGGAACGTGGGCGTGCCGAACATCACCGTGCTGTTCAAGTCGTAGAGCAGGGTGGGGACGATGCGGTAGTGGAGCGGGGACGGGTAAAGGAAACACGCAATCCCGCGCACAAGCGGTGCAACCAGGCCCGCCATCAGTCCAAAGCTGTGGAACAGAGGGAGCGCGTTGAAGAAGCGGTCGCGATCGGTGAGGTCGAGCGAGGCCAGCATCTGTCTCAGGTTGGCGAGCAGGTTTTGGTGCGAGAGTTCCACGCCCTTGGGAATGCCTTCCGAGCCACTGGTGAAGAGGACCACGGCGGTGTCTGTGCCTGGAGTGGCCGAGACGAGGCTGGCGTGGCGATCGAGGTAGGATTTCAGGAGCGCTCCCAGGCGTTGCGTCGAGCTGATCTCAGTGCGGAGGTCGTCGAGGTAGAGGATTCGAATTCCAGCGGCGAGGAGCGGGGCGGGGTCAATCCGTGCCTTCTGCACGAAGAGCCGGGAGGTGACGACGTCCCGGATGCCGGCGAGTTGGCAGCACTGCAGCATGACGGCACTGCCGGTGGAGAAGTTGAGCATCGCTGGGACCCTTCCTGCTGCCCAGAGGCTGATGACCGTCGCCGCGGCGGCGTTGACGTTGGGGAGGAGCACGCCGACGTGCCGGGCCTCCGGCTGAAGTTGCCGGCTCCATTGTCGAGACAGCAGCTCGGCGCCCACCAGCAATCGCCGGTAGCTCAGTTTCTGGCCGGTGGCATCCTGAAGCACTTTGAAGCTGGGGTGGAGCCGCGCGGTCTCGACGATGGCATTGAGGAGATGGTTGGGGCCGTGCTGCATCTCCACCTCGAACTGCTGCCGGACCATCTGCGTTCGCAACCAAGCCGTGAGATGGCTTCGGGCCTCGGTGGTGCTGAGATGGGTGGGGTGTGGCGCGACCAGCGCTTCGCTGAAGTGAGCGGAGACCGGGGTCCGGAGGCGGTGCCAGCCGGGATGCGGTGAGAAGGGCACCCGCAGCGCACCGCGCAGATAGGCTGTGATCACCCGCGCGCGTGTCTTGAAGATGAGAAAGCCGGTGCCATCGAACAGCTTCATCAGGTTCCCCGTGTGGGAGAGGCGGCCCTCGGGGAAGAGCACCAGGCGGCCGCCTTTCTCGAGGAACTCGGCCATGCGCTTCACGGCGTAAGGCGACGTGACTTCGATGGGGAAGGTGCGCCGGTTGATCATGATCCGGCGATGCAGCCAGCTGGTCTGCGCCGTTTCGCGCGAGGTGACAAACTTCCAATCGTCATCCAGGAAGACTCCCAGAAACAGCCAATCGAGCCACGAGACATGATTGGGCAGCAACAGGACCGGGCCGGGAGTCGAGAGCACTTCCGTGTTGTAGGCGCGGAAACGAAAGAAGAGGCGTGCGAACCAGAACAGGAGCCGTTTCATAGGGGAGGAGCCGTGGCCTTTTGTGATGGGTGCCGGCGAGCGAGCAGGGGAAAAAAGGCGATCCCGAGGACGCCAGCCACCGAGGCCGCCGTGCACAGGGGTGCGAAAGTGCGATCGGCGGGAAGGCTGGCGCGGGGGCCGAGCCGGATGTTGCCGGCAAAGACTAGGATTTCGTCGGAGAACGGGGCGCTGGTGTCGACGCCGCCGCGTGAGTTCACCAACTGAGAGATTCCTGAACTCGCGCACCGGACAATGGGGATCCCGTACTCCGCGGCGCGCGCGGGGGCGATCCGGGCATGCAGTTGGTGCTGGTAACGGCCCCAGCCCACCGAATCCATGGTGGGGATGATCAGGCCCTGAGCTCCCAGGCGAGCCAGGGAATCGATGACACGCGTGTAACTGAGGTCATAACAGATGGCGATGCCCAGAGCTCCCCAGGGCGAGTCCCAAAGGGCCTGGCTCGTCGCGGGCTCACCATCATCGAAGAACTGGATGGGGACGCTCTTGACCTGGGAGAAGACCGTTTCCCCGCGGGGATCAAGCACCCACGCGGTATTGCGGAAGCCTCCGCCGGCGAGGGGCTCACGACCCCCCACGATCACATGCCGTCGTTGCGTGGAGCACCATTGGCGTAGTTCAGGGCTGGGCGGTGCATCCAGGGAGTATTCTGGCAGGACGATGAGGTCCGCATCCGGATGGGTGGCGACCACGCGATCCAGGATCCCGGGAATCTCGTCCACTGTCGCACTCTCGATCTGGGCTCCGGCCACGCGGAGGAGGTGGGTAGGCTCAGGTTGTGGACCAGCTCGAGAAAGCAGGGCGGCGAGGACTGCGATGCCACCCGTCATGAGCCACCTGGGCCGGCCGTTGAGGAGGGTCAGACTGGTGCCCGCCGTAAATAACAGGAAGCCGGTCCCAAAGACTCCCAACCGCGACAGGAGGTTTGGGGCTTCGCCCCAGGCGAGAGCGAGGCCCGGTGTGAGCCAGGAGAAGCGAAGAAAGTAGAGTTCGCTGCGAAAGTACTCCAGGCCGGTCCAAAGGATCGGAAGGGCAATCACCAACAATCCGGTTGGGAGACGAAGTTGGAATTCGCCCCCCACGACAAGGAACAGCGCGGGCCAGAACGCCAGGATCAGCCACAGGACCGCGGCGGCCGGGCCGAAAAGCGTCCAGAAGAAGTGCAAGTGCGGTCCATACATCGCGAGTCCGAGCACCAGACCCACGCTCCATCGCATAGCGAGCGTGGGAAGGTAGATCAGCGGGATGAGGCAGCAGGGAAAGATCGCCATGACCCAACCCCATCGGGGTACCCAGGCCGCGTGGAAGGCCAGGAGAGCCACAGCCATCAGGACCACGACTCTGGTTGGGCGGAGTGGGGAACGGCAGGGAAGGGTCCCTGGCAGGGATTCATGTGCGACGGCTTCCATGGCACCGGTGGTTGCAGGGCGGAGACGCGCGAGAGGCGAGCGGAATGGTGCTCTGCCGTAGGGAAGGGGGTGGTGGTCAGAGGTCAGAAGTGCGGAGGGCGTCGGCGGCGGTAGCGGAGGGTGAGGCGCTGTTCGCGGCCGCGACCGAATCGGGGGATCGGCCAGGGGTGGCGCGGGGACCTTTGCGCGGGGCCTGCACGCGGGCGTGGGATGCCCTGCTCAACTGAGAGTGAATTGGTGAACCGGAAGCCAACTCATCCGCGAGGGGGGGGGCGGGTACGTCCTGCGGCGCGGCGAGGATGAGATTCGAGGCGGTGTTGAGATGGGCGACGGCGAGGGCATTTCCAGCGACTGACTGGAGTTGGAGGAGGAGTGTTTCGGCGTCGGCATCGCGGAACTCCGCCCACACCGCATCGGCTGCACGGTGGTACGCGGGGAGGATGGCTTGGAGCAGTTGCAGGCCGGAGGGGGTGAGCAGGAGTCGGTACGCGCGGCGATCGGTGTCGTGGGCGGCTCGCTGGACGAGGCCCCGTTTCTCCAGACGATCGATCAGGCCAGTAACGTTGGAGCGGTGCATGATGAGAACGCGGCTGAGGTCCGATTGCGACAAGCCATCCGGTTGGCCGTAAAGGACGTTGAGCACGTTGAACTGCGATGGGCTGAGGTTCCAGGGTGCGAAGAACACCCTGCTGGCGTTCCAGAGGTCCTCGGCGGTACGCAACAGCTGGATCAGGGCCCGGTACCTGGCAGTGGTCTCGGTTGCGGGTTCGGACATGGTTTGTGTATATATAGACATTGTTTATATAGCAACTGAAATGATTTCTGAAAGAGTTGCTGGGGGTGCTCCCTCGGCCGGTGAGGGGCGGAGTGTTTGGACGGTGACCAGGGTGGGAGTGGGCCGGTCGGGTGCTGGGTGGACACCAGGGACAGGCCTTGGAGTCGGGGGCTCTATGGTGGACAGCAGGGACAGGCCTTGGAGCCCAGTGAGACCGTGGGACAGCGGGGACAGGCCTTGGAGTCCAGGGTGCCGTTAGGCTCTTTTGTATCGCTTCACACCCCCTATCAGACCTCGCGGCCGAACCTGCAGCCTGCTTCGAGACGCCCTCGCCTGGCACTGCGAGGTTCGTCTTGTGCATCCTCTACCGGACTCGAATATTGATGAATGAACGCACTTGAAATAAACAGTCCAGAAGTAGACGGAAACAGAGTCGACTATCAGCTCGCTCCTGAAGTGCGTGAGGCCGAGCTCAGGGCGGGAGTGGCCATTCGGTGCGTTCTCAGTCCAGAGCGCGAAGCGGGGGGTGAAATGTCTTCGAAGCGGGGCGCGTGGTTTCGTCGGCATCTGGTCTTACCGGAAGGAATGGACCCCCCTGTGCGTCGAACAACGCGCTTGCTCAAGGCGGGTGCTCGGAGCAACCTCGCCACGACCCACACGTTCAACACAGACCACAGTCATGCACTGCATCAGGCATACTCCCACGAAACCCCGGAGAGAGGGGTTCACCCTTATCGAACTTCTTGTCGTCATCGCGATCATCGCGATCCTGGCCAGCATGCTTCTCCCCGCGCTGGCCAAGGCCAAGACCAAGGCGCAGGGCATTCTCTGCATGGGCAACACCAAGCAGCTTGTCCTCGCCGTGCATTTGTATGCCGGTGATAACGACGAGAAGTACCCCATGAACATCCATGGCGGGGAGGCGCAATCGGGCCGGAAGATCGTGCAGACCACGACGGGGTACTACCCGTGGGTCATGGGCTGGTTGGACTGGGGAGCCAGCTCGCACAACACCAACAAGTTGTTCCTTCAGGATAACGACTACTCGGTGTTGGCGAAGTACGCTGGCAATACGGCAGCGATCTACAAGTGTCCCGCGGACAAGCGGGTGTCGAGAGCTCAGCGTGGCAAGGGTTGGACCGAGCGCGTGCGCAGCATCTCGATGAATGGCGCGGTCGGGAAGGGCAACAAGGCTGCCACCGACGGTCTGCTCAACTGCGAGAAGATCTTCGAGAAGACGACCGATGTGAGTGACCCCGGTCCCTCGAAGTTGTGGGTGTTCGTGGATGAACATCCGGACAGCATCAACGATGGCGCGTTCTTCAATTCGCAGACGGATCGCCGTTGGATCGATTTGCCGGCGAACTACCACAACAACGCGTGCGGCTTTGCTTTCGCGGACGGGCATTCCGAGATCAAGAAGTGGAAGTCCTCCGTTCCCAAGGAACGGATTGATGAGACCTACGCCCCTCCCGCGGTTCCCGCGGGGGATCACGACTGGATGTGGACGATCGAGCGGACGTCCGCACCTCCGCGCCGCTGATCGGAATCCTGCCGAGCTCCGCGGGGGCGACGGGCGTCCCCGATGAACCGGCCCGGACCCGTGTCGTTTCGGGACCGTTTTCAAGCCAGAGGCTCATCGCCTCTGGCTTGTTTCATTCTTAGGGTCGGATCCGGGTTCCCCGGCGGTGGTCCGTGAAGAGTTACGTGAGATGCGCGCCCTGGGTCTCCACGTAGACGGCGTAAATAGATTGGCTGGCGGCCATGAACAGCCGGTTTCGCTTACGGCCGCCAAAACACAGGTTGGCGCAGATCTCCGGGAGGAGAATCAGGCCGATGCGTGTGCCGTCCGGGGCGAAGACGTGTACGCCATCGAAACCGTCCCCCGCCCAGCCCGCCGCCGCCCAGATGTTGCCGTCCACGTCCGCCCGGATTCCGTCCGATCCGCCTTGCCCTCCAATTTTCCTCGGACCCTGGTTGGTTTCCACGGTCTGCGGGGAAAGTGCCATAGGGCTCAAGACGCGTCCGTTGCGGAGCCGTTTCTGATCCGCGATATCCCAGACCTTGAGGTGGCGCGGGGATCCGGTGTCCGCGACGTACAGCTTGTCATACGTGGGTGAGAAGCAAAGGCCGTTGGGCTTTTCGATTTCGTCGGTGACCTTCTCGATGGCGCGCGACTGCGGGTCGACGCGATAGACGGCCTCCTTGATCTCGAGAGTCCCTTTGTGACCTTCGTAGTTCATCATGCTGCCGTAGCCGGGGTCGGTGAACCAGATGCCGCCGTCCGGATGAACCACGACATCATTTGGTGCATTGAGGCGCTTTCCTTCGAAGCGATCGGCCAGGACGGTCACGTCGCCGGAGTGTTCATAGCGGACGACGCGTCGGTGCCCGTGCTCGCAGGCGATCTGGCGTCCCTCGAAGTCGAAGGTGTTGCCGTTGCTGTTGCCGGCGGGGCGACGGAAGGTGCTGACGTGGCCGTCCTCTTCGAGCCAGCGGAACTGGCGGTCATTGGGGATGTCGCTCCAGACCAGGTAGCGTCCCACGCCATTCCAGGCGGTGCCTTCGGCCCAGAGCATCTCCGGGTTGTGGTAGAGGCGCTGAATTGCCGTATTGCCGAGACGATATTTGTTGAAGCGTGGGTCGAGGGTGATGAGGTCGGGATCCGGATACCGCTGGGGAAGGGGCGAGGCGAAGTCGCGTACGGCGCCACGGGAGCGGGGGGCGGCGGCCAGTGTGGCGGTGGTGGTCGCGAGGGCCGTGGAGCGGCCGAGAAAAGTGCGGCGGGAGACAAGGGAAGGGCGTGGTTTCATGGCCGGATCCGGGTGGGGACTCGCGACGGTAGTGCAGCGCTTGGTCCTCGGGCAATGCGGATACGAACGACCTTCACGTCCGGTTAATGCAACGTGTGGCAGGGTCACGGGCGGGCTGGATTGGTCGCATCGTTGACAACCCTTGAGGTGGAGTGGGGAAGGGACGGGGCGTCGCCCATCAGATCATGAGAACTTCGTCACCGGGTTGGGGTTGGATCCTGCCGTTGTTGCTGGCAGGTGTGGTGGCGGGCGTGGGTTTCTGGGCGGACCGCGAGGTGCGTGGGGCCATCGAACTCAAGCTAAGGGCGGAGATGCAATCGGCCCTGGAGGCGAACGTCACCGCGTTGGAGATTTGGATTCAGACCCAGCATCGACTGGCGGAGGGCATTGTGGCCGATCCCGAAGTCAGGCAATCCGCGCTGGGTTTGATCGAGGCTTCGCGGGGGGTGGGGACGAATCGGCAGGCATTGGCCCGGCTCGGGCCCCAGCGCACCTTCGAGCTTGCGCTGCAGCCTCGGCTTCGGTCTGCCGGCTACTTCAGCGCCAATCTCGTCACCACCAATCTGCTGGTGATCGGAGACGTCGGGCCGGGGAAGATGCGCTTGGGCAGCACCTCGCCCGAGGAGCATCAGTCACAACTGGAGGAGCTCATCGAAACCGGGCGGCCCTTGGTGGTGACCCCGTTCAAGCCCAAGTTTGCGGGGCCCCGGGGACGTCCCAATCGGGAAGGGATGCCGACCGGCCCCGGCGGTGGATTTCGCGGGGTGGATCGTCCGGGTCGCGGGGAGATGCCGGAGTCCCGGGGCTTGGCGCGTCCGGACGGAGCCGGCTCCTCCCCACCCTGGATGCGTTCGGAGGGCCCGCCCCCGGAGATGGGGGGTTCTGGTGGGGTTGGGGGGCGGACGAACCTGATGCAGGGACGGCCGCGTGGGGGGATGATGATGGTCGCGGTCCCGGTGCGTGACGACGCGGGGACCGTGCGCGGCGTGCTGGGGATGATGTTCAATCCGGAGCTCGAGTTTTCGCGCATCCTTTCGGTGGCGCGCCAGGGCACGAGTGGCGAGACCTACGCCTTCAACGACAGTGGCCTGATGCTATCGCAGAGCCGCTTCGAGGAACGCTTGAAGGAGATCGGACTACTGGATTCCCGCGAGGGGGTGAGTTCTGCGTTGACCTTGGAATTGCGGGATCCGGGGAAGGCCTTGGGCGCGGGGTCGGTCACCGACACCAATCGTCTCGGATGGGCCCTGACCCCCATGGTGGCGAAGGCGGTGGCGGGGGAGACGGGAGTGAGTGTGACGCCGGTGCGTGACTATCGAGGGGTGCCCGTGGTGGGCGCCTGGCGGTGGTTGCCGAAGCAGCGTTTTGGCGTGGTGACGCAGTTGGATGCGCACGAGGCCTTCCAGCCCCTGCGCGCGCTGCGCACCGTGTTCCTGCTGCTGGTGGGATTGCTGGCGGTGGCGGCACTGGCGGCGATGCTGATTTCCTACGGCACCATGGTCTGGCGTCGGAAGGCGACGGAGGCAGAACTCAAGCTGAGAAACCTGGGGCAGTACCTGCTCGAGGAGAAGATTGGCGAGGGGGGGATGGGGGTGGTTTATCGTGCGCGGCACGCTTTGTTGCGTCGTGAGACGGCGGTGAAGTTATTGCTCCCGGAGAAGGCGGATGGCGCGGCCATCGAGCGATTCGAGGCCGAGGTTCAGCTCACCTGCGGCCTGACCCATCCCAACACCATTCAGATTTATGATTTCGGCCGTACGCCGGACGGCGTTTTCTACTACGCGATGGAGTTGCTGCGCGGGTTGAATCTGTCGGATCTCGTCCAGCGGCACGGGCGTCAGCCGGAGGGGAGGATTCTCCACATCCTGATGCAGACCTGCGATTCGCTGCATGAGGCCCACATGGCTGGTCTGGTGCACCGGGACATCAAGCCGGCGAATATCTTCCTGTGCGAGCGAGGAGGGTATCCCGACACCGTGAAGGTCCTGGATTTCGGGTTGGTGGAGCGCGTCACGGCGGGTGTGCGGCGCGCGAGTCCGGAGGTCGGTCCGCGACGCATTTCCGGGACGCCAAACTATCTCGCGCCGGAGGCGATTCGGAACCCGGAGCAGAGTGATCCGCGCAGTGATTTGTATGCGCTTGGGGCGGTGGCTTACTATCTGGCGACGGGCGAGCCGGTGTTTCCGGGGGAGTCGGTGACGGAGATTCTGGAGGCGCATCTGACGGAGCGGCCGACGCCGCCAAGGGCGCGGGTGGTGACGGATCTCTCGCCCCAGCTCGAGGCGCTGATTCTTCGATGCCTGGAGAAGGATCCGTCGGAGCGTCCGCAGTCCGCGATGGAATTGCGATCGGCCCTGGCCTCGTGCCCGCGTGCGGGGGAGTGGGACATGGCGCGGCGGCGCGAGTGGTGGGCGCAGGTGGGTGGGGTGGCGGCCCCGCCGCAGGGAAGCGCGGGGCTCGCAGCGGGCGGGCAGGCACTCGAAGAAACCCTGCGGGTGGATCTGACGCAGCGGTGGACGTCGGAGGAGCCTCGCGGAAGTTCAACGAGGTCGTGAGTTCCTCACGGAATGACTCGCGCGCTTGAGGTCGCGCGAGTTCCCGCCATGATTCCGGGGTCAGCCCTGCGCATGAACCTCATGTCCAATACTTCCGCGGCTCGGTTTGCCTCTTGTGCTCGGGGTGAGCGGCTGCGTCACCGCACGCTGTGGGTTGGCTGGGTGATGATGGTGGTCGCGTTTCGAGCGGTCGGCGTCGAACCAGTGGAGTTCTTGCGCGACGTGCGACCGATTTTGTCGGCGCATTGTTTCAAGTGTCATGGGCCTGACGAACTGACGCGCAAGGGGGGGCTGCGTCTCGATGTGCGGGAGGACGCGCTGCTCCCTGCCAAATCGGGAAGACGCGCTTTGGTGCCCGGGGATGTGGCGGCTTCGGCTCTGGTCGAGCGGTTGTTCACCTCGGACGAGGACGAGATCATGCCGCCGCCGGCGGCCAAGAAGGCGTTGTCCGAGGCGCAGAAAGAGATCCTGCGGCGTTGGGTGCGCGAAGGTGCGGAGTATCGTCCGCACTGGGCGTTTGTTCCTCCGGTGCGCCCGGCGGTACCGGAAGTGAGTGGAGGAGCCAACGGGGATCCGATCGACGCCTTCATCCGAGAGAGCCTGGCGCGGGAGGGGTTGTCGCCGGCGGGGGAGGCGGATCGTCTGACGCTCATCCGGCGTGTGTCGCTGGATCTGATCGGGCTGCCGCCCACTCCGGAGGAGGCGGATGCCTTTAGGCGCGACGCGTCCGCGGACGCGTACGAGCGACTGGTCGATCGGCTGCTGGCCTCGAAGCACTACGGGGAACGCTGGGCGCGGCGGTGGATGGATCTGGCGCGGTACGCCGATACCAACGGTTATGAGAAGGATCGGGTGCGATCGATGTGGCCCTGGCGCGACTGGGTGATCCGCGCGTTTAACGACGATCTGTCCTTCGACCAGTTCACGGTGGAGCAGATTGCCGGCGACATGTTGCCGGGTGCGACTCCGGGTCAGAAGGTGGCCACGGGCTTTCATCGCAACACGATGATCAACGAGGAGGGCGGCATTGATCCGCTGGAGTACCGCTTTCACTCCATGGTGGACCGCGTGCACACCACGGCGACCACCTGGTTGGGGCTGACCATGTCGTGTGTGCAGTGTCACACGCACAAATACGATCCCATCCAGCACCGTGAGTACTATCAGTTCATGGCGCTGATGGACAACGCGGACGAGCCGGTGATGGACGTTCCCGACGCTGCGATCGGCGAGCAACGCCGTGCCATCGAGGCGCGCGCGGCCGGGTTGGAGTCGACCCTGGCCGATCGTTTTCCGCTGCCGGATCGGGCGACGTTGGTCACTCCGGCACCGCGTATGGTGCTCACGGAGGGGGGGGTGGAGCGCCTGTCGGATGGCTCGCACCGGTTTTCGGGTCCGGTGCCGGAGCGGCAGGTGTTTCGGTTCAGCTACGACACCGATTTGCCCCGGGTTTCGTTTCTGGTCATCGAAGTGTTGGCTGACGATGCGTTGCCGAAGAAAGGGCCGGGTCGCGCCGACAATGGCAACGTGGTCCTGACCGACGTTCGGGTATCCACGGGTCCGCGGGGCGCTGCCCAGCTGCAGACGGTGCCACTGGCCTCCGCGGAGGCGGATTTCGAGCAATCAGGATTTCCTGCCCGTCACGCGATCGACGGCAAGCCGGAGACCGGATGGGGGATTGCCGGGGAGGGTCAGTGGAACATCAACCGCCGGCTGGTGGTTCGATTCGAGCAACCGGTGGTGTTCGACGAGGGCGCGGAGTTCGAGGTGTTTCTGGGGGCGGAACTCGGGAACAAGCACGTGCCTGGGCGCCTGCGTCTGAGCTTTGGCGTGGAACCGGTCGAGACCAGGCCGGTGGAGGAGCGGCGGCGCGAGCATTACGAGCATCGGTTGGCGCAGTGGGCAGGCTGGGACAAGGAGAAGGCGCGCGCGTGGATACCCCTTCAGCCGGTGGCCGCGACGAGTAGCGTGCCGGTGTTGACGATACAATCGGACGGTTCCGTGCTCGCGAGCAGCGACCAGACCAAGAGCGATGCCTACCGGGTGCGGCTGCGTGGCGCGCCGAAGGGGACGACAGCGATCCGGCTCGAAGCCCTGCCGGACGACTCGCTTCCACGGCGGGGTCCGGGCCGGGTGTATTACGAAGGGCCGATCGGGGATTTCTTCCTATCGAGCTTCCGGGTTGAGGCGGCGGGGATGGCGGTGAAGCTGACGCGCGCCAGTCAGACGCATGCGAGCGGCGGGAACGATGCCGCGAAGGCCTTGGACGAGGATCAGCAATCGGGCTGGGCCATCGACGGGGGCCAGGGAAAGCGGCAGGTGGCGGTGTTCAATCTGGAGAAGCCGCTCGAGTCGGACAGCGAACTCGACGTCACGTTGCTGTGCGAGAAGTACTACGCGGCGGGGTTGGGCAGGTTCCGGTTGTCCGTGACGACGGATGCTCGGGGGGCGGAGGCGAATGCGCTTTCGGACGAGGTGCAGGCTTTATTGGCAAAGGGGAGCGTGGAGTGGACCGAGGCGGAACAGCGCCTGGTTCGGGAGGCGTATGTTCGCGTGGCGCCGGAGCTGGCGACAGCGCGTGAAGAAATCGCCAAAATCCGCCGAGAGCTGCCGGCGTATCCCACCACGTTGGTGATGGCGGAGCGTCCGGAGCACAACCCCCGCGCCACCCACATGCGGCACCGGGGCGAGTTCCTGCAGCCAACCCTGCGGGTGGAGGCGGGATTGCCATCGGTCTTCGCCGCCGAGCTCAAGGATCCGCCGCGCGACCGTCTGGCTTTCGCGCGCTGGCTGGTCTCACGCGAGAATCCGCTGACCGCCCGCGTGACGGTGAACCGGCAGTGGCAGGCATTTTTTGGGCGGGGGTTGGTGCGGACGATGGAGGACTTTGGATTTCAGGGGGAGCTCCCGACGCATCCGGCGTTGTTGGACTGGTTGGCAGTGGAGTTCATGGACGGCGGGTGGTCGATGAAGGCCTTGAACAAGCGGCTCGTGATGAGCGCGGCCTATCGGCGTGACGCGCGCGCGACTCCGGTGATGCTGGAGAAGGACCCGCAGAACCGGTGGCTGGCGCGGGGTCCGCGTTTCCGGTTGGAGGGCGAACTGGTGCGCGATCTGGCGTTGAAGGCGAGTGGCTTGATGTCCGAGAAGCTCGGGGGGCCCAGCGTGTTTCCGCCCCAGCTCGCGAGCATCACCCGGGAGGGAACTTACGGAGCGTTGGAGTGGAAGGTGAGCGAGGGGGAGGACCGCTATCGGCGAGGCCTCTACACCTTCGCCAAGCGGACGGCGCCTTACGCGACGTTCGGCACCTTTGATGCCCCCAGCGGGGAGGCGTGCGTGGCGCGGCGGGAGGTGTCGAACACGCCCTTGCAGGCGTTGACCTTGCTCAACGACGAAGTGTTCGTGGAAGCAGCGCAGGCGTTGGGACGCAAGACGGTGTCGATGCCGGGGTCGGAGTCGGAGCGGGCCAGGGACCTGTTTCGCCGCTGCGTGACACGGCCGCCGACGGACGAGGAACTGGGACGGGTTCTGGCGTTCTTCCAGGCGCAGCGTGAGCGGTTGCGTGGGGGCGAGCTGTCGCCGGCGGAGTTGGTTGGCGCCGGAGGAACCGAAGGCGATCCGGTGGAACGCGCGGCCTGGGTGGCGGTGGCGCGCGCGCTGCTCAATCTCGACGAGACCGTGACGCGCGGTTGAGAACGGCCCCTCACCGTGCCACGACCGGTCCTCATCTACGACGGTGATTGCGGGTTCTGCCGTCGGTCGGTGGCGCGCATGCGGCGTCAGACGGGCGAGGCGGTGGAGTACCTGGCGCAGCAGGCTCCGGAGTGCGCGGCACGATTTCCGATGCTACGGGCTGGGGACCTGGCCGAGTCGGTCCATCTGGTGGAGCCGGGAGGGCGCGTGACCCGAGGTGCCGAGGCGGTATTTCGCGCGTTGGCGGTGAATGCACGCCGGGCATGGCTGGCGCGGTGTTATGAGCGTCGGCGGTGGTTTGCCCGGCTGTCGGAGTGCGCGTACGGCTGGGTAGCGCGGCACCGGGTGTTCATGTCCCGTCTCACGCGTCCGTTTCTGCGCGGGGAATGAGGCGCGGCGGGTGCGGGTGGGCCGACGTGCCAGCTTCGGCTTTGCTGAGACTCTGGGTTTCGGTAGCAATGGCGCCATGCATCCCTGGTTGGTCTGTCGTGTGTTTCGAGCGGTGCCCAGACTGCTGTGCCTCGGCTTCCTCCTGGTCGCCGTCCTCGGGCGGGCCGAGGAACGGAAGGCCAACACGCTGACCCGCGCCGAGGTGGACGCCGGCTGGATCCAGCTTTTTGATGGTGAGACCCTGTTTGGCTGGTCGCCGCGGGGATCGGCGCAATGGCGGGCGGTGGATGGGACGCTGCAACCGGTGACGGGCACCGGAGGCGGGTTTTTGTGCACCACGACCGAGTTTGCCGATTTCGAGTTGCACGCGGAATTCTGGATCGACGAGACGGCAAACAGCGGGGTTTTTCTGCGCTGTCCCCGCACCGGAGACATCACGCCGTGGACGGCCTACGAAGTGAACATCTACGACGCGCACGAGAAGTGGCCGACAGGCAGCATCAACGAAGTGGGGCGCCGGCGCGGGCGCGTGAGTACGGTGGGGCGCTGGAACGCCTTTGACCTCACGGCGGTGGGCGACCGGTTCACCGTGAGTCTGAATGGGCGTCGTGTGCTGCGTGTGCGCCAGGACCGGCACGCCCGGGGATTGATCGCGTTGCAGACCCTGACCGGGGCGGGCAGCGTGCGGTTTCGGGAGGTGCGGGTACGGCCGCTTGGGCTGGGGACGCTCTTCAACGGCCGGGACCTCACGGGCTGGCGCGTGGTGCCCGGCCATGCGTCGGTTTATTCGGTCACCCCGGAGGGTTGGCTCCATGTGCGCAATGGCAACGGGGACCTGCAAACCGAGGCCCGGTTTGGGGATTTCATCCTTCAGCTCCAGGCCATTTCGAACGGGAAGCATCTCAACAGCGGGATCTTTTTTCGGGGCGTGCCTGGTGAGTTCTGGCAGGGGTACGAGAGCCAGTTGCGGAACCAGTGGGAAGGGGAGGATCGCACCAAGCCGGTGGATTTCGGGACGGGGGGGATCTACCGCCGGCAGCCGGCGCGCCGCGTGGTCTCGAGCGATCACCAGTGGATGACCAAGACCATCGTGGCGCAGGGGCGCCATCTGGCGGTCTGGGTCGACGGGTATCCCGTGAGCGACTGGACCGACGACCGCGCGCCGAGTGACAATCCGCGGCAGGGATATCGTGCGGCGCCCGGCGTCCTCAGCATTCAGGGGCATGACCCGACCACCGATCTTTCGTTCCGTGCGATTCGCGCGGTGGAACTCCCTCCGGCGCGGGATTGAAGGTGGTCGAATTTCCTCGTCTCGGGCCGCAGCCGCCGGCTATCTCCGCGCGTCGTGGAAGCCGTCCGTCATCTCATCGATATCGTCCTGCACCTGAACCGGCACCTGGCGGAGCTGGTGGGGGAGTATGGCATCTGGGTGTACGGCATCCTGTTCCTGATCGTGTTTTGCGAGACGGGGTTGGTGGTGACTCCGTTTCTGCCGGGGGACTCGCTGTTGTTTGCGGTGGGGGCGTTGTGTGCGACTGGCGGACTGAATCCCTGGATCTGTCTGGGGTTGCTGCTGACGGCGGCGATCCTGGGGGACACGGTGAACTACGCCATCGGGCGCTATGCGGGGGAGGGGTTGCAGAAGCGGTACCCGAGGCTCGTGCGCAAGGATCATCTCGACCGCACGCACGCGTTTTTCGAGAAGTACGGAGGCAAGACCATCATCATCGCGCGGTTTGTGCCCATCGTTCGCACCTTCGCGCCGTTCGTGGCGGGGGCGGGGGAGATGAGCTACGGGCGCTTCATGCAGTACAACGTCGTGGGCGCGGTGCTGTGGGTCGTGCTGTGCATGGCGGCGGGGTATTTCTTCGGGAACCTCCCTTTCGTGCAGAAGAATTTTTCGGCGGTCATTCTGGGCATCATCGTGGTGTCGATTCTGCCGGCGGTATTCGAGGTGTTTCGCGAGTGGCGCAAAGGGCGGAACGCGGGACGGAAGACCGGCTGAACCGGGTTGGATTCGGGGTCAGGCGGGGGGCGAAACGTGACCGGTTCGCGAACCAAACCGTTGCGCCCGTTCGGCTGCGTGGTGTAGAAGCCGCGCACTCGACTGCATGGGCAAGGCACTGATCATCGCTGAGAAACCGTCCGTGGCCTCGGACATCGCGCGGGCCCTGGGCGGCTTCAAACGCGTGGGGGACCACTTTGAGAACGAGCAATTCGTGCTCGCCTCGGCGGTCGGCCATCTCCTGGAGCTCGCCGTCCCGGACGAGCACGAGGTGAAGCGCGGCAAATGGACCTTCAACGCGCTGCCGCACATTCCGCCGCAGTTCGCGCTGGCGCCCATCGAGAAGAACGAGGAGCGCCTCAAGAACCTGGCCAAGCTGATCAAGCGGAAGGACGTGGACCGGCTGATCAATGCCTGCGACGCCGGGCGCGAGGGCGAGCTGATCTTCCGCAACATTGTGGCCTATACGGCCTCGGCGATGCCCATCCAGCGGCTCTGGTTGCAGTCCATGACGCCCACGGCCATCCGCGACGGTTTTTCCCGGTTGCGCACGGATGGCGACCTGTTGCCGCTGTCGGATGCGTCGCGTTGCCGGGCGGAGGCGGATTGGCTGGTCGGCATCAATGGGACGCGGGCCATGACCGCGTTCAACAACAAGTCCGGCGGGTTCAACAAGACTCCCGTGGGACGCGTGCAGACGCCGACCCTGGCGATCGTGGTGGAGCGCGAACATCGCATCCGCGCGTTCGTCTCCCGCGACTATTGGGAAGTCATCGCCACCTTCGAAGCAGCGGCCGGGGGCTACTCCGGGCGTTGGTTCGACGAGAAGTTTCAGCGTCCGGACGGCAAGGACGCGGACGTGGATTTGAAGGCCGAGCGCGTCTGGGATGGCGCGAAGGCAGAGGCCATCCGGGCGAAATGCGTGGGGCGGCCGGGCGTGGTGACCGAGGAGAGTAAGCCGACGACGCAGCTGTCGCCGCTGCTGTTCGACCTGACGTCGCTCCAGCGCGAGGGGAACAGCCGGTTTGGGTTCAGCGCGAAGACCACGTTGTCGCTGGCGCAGGCGTTGTATGAGCGGCACAAGGTGCTGACCTATCCGCGAACCGATTCGCGGCATCTGCCGGAGGATTATCCCGAGACGGTGCGCAAGACGCTGGGCGAGCTGAAAGCCTCGGCCGGCGCGTATGCCCCGTTTGCGAGCCGGATTCTCGCGGAGGAGTGGGTGCGCCCCGGGAACAAGCGCGTGTTCAACAACGCGAAGGTGAGCGATCACTTCGCCATCATTCCCACGCCCGAGGCGCCCAAGAATCTCACGGACGCGGAGCAGAAGATCTACGACATGGTCACCCGCCGTTTCCTGGCGGTGCTCTATCCGGCGGCGGAGTTTCAGGAGACCGTGCGCGTCACCCGGGTGGAGGGGGAACCATTCAAGAGCGTGGGCAAAGTGCTGGTGAAGCCCGGCTGGCTGGAGGTTTACGGACGCGAGGCGCAAGTCGAGGGGGACACCCCCGTGCTCACCCCGGTGACCTCGGGCGAGCAGGTGGCGACGACCGACATCGAGGTGAAGCAGAGTCAGACCAAGCCCCCGCCTCGCTATTCCGAAGCGACGTTGCTCAGCGCGATGGAAGGCGCGGGGAAGCTGGTCGAGGACGACGAGTTGCGGGAGGCCATGGCCGAGAAGGGGCTGGGCACTCCGGCGACGCGTGCGCAGATCATCGAAGGGCTGATCGAGGATCATTACCTCATCCGCCAGGGTAAGGAATTGCAGCCCACAGCGAAGGGCTTCTCGCTGATGGTGCTGCTGAACGGGCTGGGGGTGGAGACCCTGACCAAGCCCGAACTGACCGGGGAATGGGAGCACAAGCTCAAGCAGATGGAGCGCGGCCAGTTGCAGCGCGGCCATTTCATGGAAGAGATCCGGGAGCTTACGCGGGAGATCGTGGCGCGCGCCAAGAGCTATGATCACGACACCATCCCGGGTGATTTCGGCAAGCTGACGACCCCGTGTCCGCGATGCGGCGGCGAGCTGATCGAAACCTACAAGTCCTTCGTGTGCCAGGCGACCGGGTGCGGTTGGTCCATTTACAAGATCATCCTGGGCCGCCAGTTCGAGCCGGAGGAAGTGGAGGATTTGATCCGGAACGGGAAGGTGGGGCCGTTGCGCGGGTTCCGCAGCAAGCTGGGCCGCCCTTTTGACGCCATGATGAAGCTCGGGCCGGCGCCGGAGTTCAAAGCCGAGTTCGATTTCGGCAACGGATCGGGCGGGCCCGGGTCGGACCAGCCTGAAGTGGCGCCTGATTTCACCGGGCAGGAGTCGCTTGGGAAGTGTCCGAAGTGCGGGAGCGCCGTGTACGACGGGGGCATGAAATACGTTTGCGAACGGGCGGTCGGACCGGGCAAATCGTGCGAGTTCAACTCCGCGAAGATCATTCTGCAGCAGGCGGTGGAGGCGCCGCAGATGAAGAAGCTGCTCGCCGAGGGCAAGACGGACCTGTTGAAGGAGTTCGTCTCCAAGCGCAACGGGCGGAAGTTCGAGGCGTTCCTCGTAGTGAAGGAGGGCAAGGTGGGCTTCGAGTTCGCACCGCGCGCCGCCAAGGCGAAGAGCGCGCGCAGCAAGGAGCCGGCGGCGCCTCAGCCCAAGATCGATTTCACTGGCCTGACGCCGGTGGGTGTCTGCCCGCTGTGTTCGGGCCGCGTGTTCGAGAGTCCGGACCAATTCCTCTGCGAGAACGCACAGCGCGACACGCGTCCGTGCAAGTTCAAGTCGGGCCGGGTGATCCTGGAACAGCCGCTGGAGCGCGAGCAGATGGCCAAGCTGTTGTCGACGGGGCGCAGCGATCTGTTGGACAAGTTCGTCTCGCGCAAGACGGGCAAGACGTTCGCGGCCTTCCTGGTCCTCGGCGAGCGCGGCAAGGTGAACTTCGAGTTCCCGGAGCGTTAGTCGGGGTACTCTTCGGGGGGCGGGACGGGGTCCGGCACTCAGTCGAGCAATCCGGCCGCGATCACGCGTTCGCGCGTGAGTGCGGGGTCATGGTGGTGGACGGCGATCCAGCCGCGCCGCAGGGCGGTGGCGATGTTCTCCGCGCGGTCGTCGAGATAGATCAATTCCGTCCCCTTCCGGCGGGTCATGGTTTCCACCGCATCATAGATGGCTTCGTCGGGTTTCATCGAGCGCACTTCGTACGAGAGGACGTAACCATCGAACGTGGAGAAGAACGGATAGCGGGCGCGGATATGGGGGACGGCGAGGTCGTTGGTGTTGGAGAAAATGTAGGTGGGCACCCCGCGGGCGCGCAGGTCGGCGTGCAGCGAGATCATGGCGGGAATCTCGGTGAAGATATCGGCGAAGAACTCGGCGAAGGTGGCGTAGTCGCCGGGAAAGCCGGTGGCGGATTGAAGGCGGGTGAAGAACTCGCGGGAGCTGATCTGTCCGCGTTCGTAGGCGTGCAGGACACCGGATTCCAGCAGCAGAGTGGAGATCTCGCGGGCGGGCACAGCGCTTTCGGCCGCGAAGCGGCGCACCACGCGGCCGTAGTCGAAGTCGAGGAGTACTTTTCCCAGGTCGAAGACGACGGCGGAAGGTTTCGGCATGGAGGGCGAGGTGTGCCCGATGGCCGGAAGCGTGCCAAGTGCAATCGGCTTCCTGCCGTGCTGGGGCGGCTCAGCGGAGCGGTTGCCGGCCTTCCAGCGCGCGGCTGAGGGTCAGGTCGTCGGCGAAGTCGAGTCCGGAGCCGGCGGGGAGGCCGGCGGCGAGCCGGGTGACCTGGACCTGCGGGGAGGAGAAGCGTTGCGCGAGGTAGTGCGCGGTGGCGTCGCCTTCGACGTCGGTGCCGAGCGCGAGGATCATCTCGCGGATGGGTTCCGTGGCGAGCCGTTCGGCGAGCGAGTCGAGCCGGAGATCTTCCGGGCCGACGCCGTTCACCGGGGAGAGTCGACCGCCGAGGACGTGGTAACGGCCTCGGAATGCACCCGCCTTCTCCAGCGTGAACACGTCGGTGGCCCGCTCGACGATGCAGAGGGCATGCGCGTCCCGTGCGGGAGCCTCGCAGATGGCGCAGGGGGACGTCTCGGTCAGCGCGCCGCAGCGTTCGCAGGGCCGGATGCGGCGGCGGGCCTCGGCGAGAGCATGCGCGAGGTGTTCGACGTGAGCGGCGTCGGATTGCACCACATGCAAGGCGATGCGCTCCGCGGAACGAGGTCCGATGCCGGGCAGGCGTGAGAGCGCCGCAACGAGGATGCTGAGCGGATCGGGGAGGCGCGTCATGACGGGCGGGCGGGCGGGCGGGCCGGGCCCCGGTAGGGGAAGACTACATGAGGCCGGGGAGCTGGAGGCCTCCGGCGACGGTGCCCATTTCGGCGTTCTGGATTTCCTTGGCCTGGGCGAGCGCGTTGTTGGCGGCGCTGAGGACGAGGTCCTCGAGCAGGGAAATATCGGAGGGAGTGACCGCCTGCGGATCGATCTTGATGGAGGCGATGGTGCCGTCGCAGCGCACGACGACCTTGACCGCGCCACCGCCGCTGGTGGCTTCGACGGTGCGACTGGCGAGCTCGCTTTGCTTGGCTTCCAGCTGGCGCTGGATACGAGCCGCCTGCTTCATCAATTTGCCGATGCTCGACATGGGAAAGACTGGGTTGGTGAGGTCAGGGTGACGGATGGAAAAAACCGGAGCGCGAGCTAAGCGGAGGCCGCCGGGACCTGCAATCCCCTTCTTGCTTGCGGCGGCGGGGCAGGGGTCGGGCCCCGGGTTTCCGGTCGCGTGCCGGTGCCACGGGACGCTTGCAAATTCTGGTGGGCGACAGCCACTCTGGACAGCCCGGCTGCGCGCTACCGGTCTGCGAAAGACCTGCGAGCGCGTCGCCGGCCTGTTCGTATCATGAGCGAGAAGCCCGAATTCGAGCTGGACTTGGATCTCCAGCTGTTGCCCGCCTGGGCCAGGCAGCCCCAGGCGGCGAACCGATATGCCGAGTTTGATGAGTCCGGTGACCGCGGCGACCGCCGTGGCCCTCGGGGACGCGGGCCGGGAGGCCCGGGTGGTCCTCGTGGCCCGCGCGGCCCCGGAGGACCGGGTGGGCCTCCAGGCGTGGGAGCCCGGCGGGACGGCCCGCGTCCCGACCGCCGTCCCGGCGAAGGACGGCCGGGGCCGGGTGGTCCGCGTCGTGATGGACCCGGGCCGGGTCCGGGCGACCGATTTGGCCAGGGCCGCGGGGGACCGCGACGGGGTGGGCCGCGGGATGCGGACCGCGGACCGCGCCGGGATCCTGTGGAGGAATTGCCGGAGGGCATCGAGGTCGACATCGCGCCGGATCCGGCGGGCATCGAATCGCTGACACGTCAGATCCGGCAGACCGGACGCGCGTATCCGTTGTTCGACATCGGGCATCTGATTCTCAAGCGGCCCGACCGTTACTGGCTGGAGTTCCGTGCGCTGGGCAAGCTGGCGGACGGCACGCCGCGCCAGTTCCACGTCTGCAACCTCGACGACACGGTGTGGCTCTCGGAGGGCGACGCGGTTCGGCACGTGCTGACGAAGCATTTCGAGGCGTTCTATCAGACCGACCGCATCGCGGTGGATCCGCCCAAGGGGACGTACACGTTCGTGGCGCAGTGCGGCATCAGCGGCGTGATTCTGGGTCCGCCGAACCTGCACGACTACCAGGCCAAGCTGCAGCGCCTGCACTCGGAGCGCTTCTCGCGCATGCCATTCGACATGTTCAAGTCGCGGATCCGCATCGTGCGGGACGAGGCGGTGGTGAAGCAGTGGGTCGAGCAGCAGAGCTTCAAGAACGAGTTCACCTGCTTGAACGTTCCTGAGCCGCTCAAGCTCGCGAGCCGCGAGGCCGTGGAGAAGCATTTCCGCGAGGTGCATCTGGCCAACATCGTGCACCCGGCGCCGAACCACGTGGTGAAGACGCCCGCCGGTCGGGAGGCGTTGCCGCCGCCGTTGCGTCGTCTGGCGCGGCGCGAGTTCGATCTGCAGCAGCGGTTCCCGCTGAAGCTGGTCACCCGGCTCAGCGACGAGTTCGCGCATCGCGGTCTGCATTTCTTCAAGGTCAACAAGACCGTGCTGCACGTCGCGGTGGCGCGTCCGCGCTTCCTCGATCTGGAAACGAACCCCGTCGGCGAAGGCATCCGCCGGATCCTGGGGGCCATCGAGTCCACCCCGGATTGCACGCGCCGGAAGTTGCTGGAGAAGCTGGGTGTGGCCTTGCCGGCGTCGGCGCCCGCGGCCAGCGCACCGGCGCCAACGGCAACGGCACCTGCGCCTGCCCCCGCCGCGGGGGAGGGTGAGGCTCCTCCCGCCGAGGCCGCGGCGCCGGTCGCACCGGTGGCGGCACCGGAGCCCTCGCCGGAACTGCAAGCCCTCGTGACCGACCTGCACTGGTTGATCCACGAGGGCCACGTCATCGAATTCGCCAACGGGCGCATCGAAGCTGCGAAGAAACCCGCGCCGCGTCCGCAGCCGGTGCCGCGTCCGCCCAAGGCGCCGCGTCCGCCCCAGCCCGGGGCTCCGTCGGCGGCCGCGCCTGCCCCCGAAGCCACCGCTCCGGTGGCGAACGAAGGCAGCGCCATTGAAACGGTGGAAGGTTCCGTCAGCGACGCGGTCGCCGAGACTGCGCCCGCCCCGGTGGAACCGCCGGCCGATGCCACTGCGCCGGATGCCGGGACCGTCACGTCCGAAGACGACTCGAAGATCAACCCGTCCTGAGCGACGGAGGATTCACCAGCGCCCGTCCCTCTAGGTCCGTCGTGGACCCGGGACGGGCGCTTCGTTTTCAGTGGGGCCGTCCCCCGGGTTGAGCCGTGGGTTTCGCTGCGGCATTGCCAGCCTGGATCCGGGTCCGCAGCATCGCCACCATGATCCCCTTGTCGCGCATGGCCGGCTTCTCCGCGCTGTTATGGGCTGGTTGGACGGTGGTGTGGGACGCCCGGTGCGCCGACTATCGGCCGCCTCGCAAGGAACTCGGATTCCCTGTCTACACCAATCAGCCGTCCGGCAAACAGCTCTCGGGCCAGCACGCCCCCGCCTCTACGCCCGCGCTCTCACCCGAGGCGGCGCAGGCGAAGTTCACCGTCCCGGAAGGGTTTGAGATCCGCCTGTTCGCCAGCGAACCGGAGGTCGTGAATCCCGTCGCCATGACGTGGGATGAGCGGGGCCGGTTGTGGGTGGTGGAATTGTACGAATACCCGCTCGGCAGTGCGAAGGGGGAAAAGGGTCGGGATCGCATCAAGGTGCTCGAGGACACGGATGCGGACGGTCGCGCGGATCGGGTTCATGTGTGGGCGGAGGGCTTCAGCCTCGCTACCGGGATTCTCTTGGGGAACGGAGGCGTGTATCTCGGCCAAGCTCCGCATCTGTTGTTTCTCAAGGATACCGATGGGGACGGGCGTGCGGATCACACCGAGATCGTGAAGACCGGATTTGGGCTGGAGGACCGTCACGAACTGCTGAACGGGTTCACCTGGGGTCCGGACGGGGCGATGTACATGACGCATGGTGTGTTCACGCGCTCCGAGGTGAAGGGCGCCCGGCCGGAGGATGGGGGGGAACCCGTGCTGCTGACTGCCGGAGTGGCGCGATGGGATGTGCGTCAGCCCGCACGATTTGAGGTGTACGCCGAAGGCACGAGCAATCCGTGGGGCGTGGATTTTGACGCGCGGGGCAATGCGTTTGTGAGCGCCTGCGTGATCGAGCATCTGTTCCACCTCGCCCCGGGTGGGATCTACGACCGACAGGCGGGAACGGAGCCACATCCGTATGCCTACGAGCGCCTGAAGGCGATCAACGATCACAAGCATCACATGGCCGCGTATGCCGGGCTGCAGGTCTACCAAGGCGACAGCTTTCCGGCGGAGAACCAGGGGACGATCCTGCAGGGGAACATCCACGACAACGCGGTGCACCAGGATCGCCTGACGCCGCGGGGATCGAGTTTCGTGGCCTCGCACTGGCGGGATCTGGTGCGCGCCAACGATGGCTGGTTCATGCCGGTGAGCACGCAAGTGGGCCCGGACGGCGCGGTGTGGATCATGGACTGGTACGATCGGTATCCATGCTACCAGAACGCGAACGCGGATCCCGCGGGGGTCGACCGTGAGCACGGTCGCATCTGGCGCGTCGTGCACACCGGAGGGCAGCGGGGCAAGCCGGTCCCCTCGCGGCCCCAGCGGGACATGGATCTGGCCAGGCTGGACACCGCTCGGTTGGTGGAACTGCTGGCGCATCCGAACGCCTGGCAGCGCCGCACCGCGCAGCGTGTGCTGAGCGAGCGGCGTGAGGCCCAAGTGACGCCCCGGCTGCAGGCTCTCTTTGACACGGGTGAAGCCGCCTCGCCGGGAACTCGGCTTGATGCGCGATTGGCCGCCTTCTGGACCCTGTTCAGCGCGGGGTTCCTGAGCGACGACGTGCTGGCCCGCGCGGTCCGGGATCCGGAGCCGGCGATTCGGTTGTGGGCGGCGCGATTTATCGGGGAACGGCAGATCGCCGGTCCGACGACCTTGGACCAGCTCACGGCGTTGTCGGCTGACGCGGATCCCTCGGTGCGCCTCGCGGTGGCGGTGGCGTGTCGGCGGTTTGTCTCCTCCCAATTGACCGTGAACCGGCCGCGGACCGGCGCGCCGCTGGATATCACTCCCGTCCTGGCGGGATTGGTGGCGAGTTCTGCGGATGCCCGGGACCCAGTGCTTCCGTTCATGATCTGGATGGCGGGCGAGCCCGGGTTCGCTGCGAATCCGGGTCGGGTTTTGGAGTGGATGTCGACCCAGGGTGCGGCCGCCATGCCCTTGAGCGGCGTGTTGGCGGCGAAGGCCATGCGTCGGCTGTGCGATGCCGGGGGCGCGGAGTCGATCGACCTGGCCGTGGGGTTTATCGAAAGGGTACTTCCGGAGCACCCGGAGTTCGCCGTGTTCGCACTCGAGGGATTGCTCAAAGGTCAGGAGGGCAAGGCGCTGACCCCCAGCGGAGCATCTGGACCCTTCATCGCGAAGCTGACGGGCAGCCGTCACGCGAAAGTGGTGGAGTTGGGACAGAAGCTCGGCGCGGCGTGGGGGGATGCGGCGGCGCAACGCGCGATCCTCTCGCGGGCCCTGGACGCTTCGGTTCCGGTGGCGGAACGGGTGCAGGCGGTGCAGTCGGCGCGACGGATGAAGAACGACGCGACGCGCGACGCGATGCTTCAGTTGCTCGGTGCGCAGGTTCCGGAGGCGGTGCAGATGGAGGCGATTGCTGCCTTGGGTGAACTGGGTGGGGACAACGTCGCCGAGCCTTTGCTGGGACGTTGGAAGAATCTCTCTCCGGCGGCGCGCCAAGCGTGTGCGTCCACGCTGTCCTCGCGACGACGATGGGCCATGCCCTTGCTGGCGCAGGTGCGGCTCGGTGCCATCTCACCCAGTGAGTTCGGCGCGTCGGTGATCCGGAATCTGCTACAGCACAAGGACGACTCCATCCGGGCCGAAGCCGGGGCGGCGATTGGGAAATTTCGGGAAAGCCCGGAGGACAAGGCGAAGCTGGTGGTGCAGAAGCGGGCGATGGTACTGGAGGGCGAGCCGGACCGGGCGGCCGGCCACGAGGTGGCGACCCGGGTCTGCCTGGTATGCCACAAGCTGCACGGCGAGGGGGCGGAAGTAGGCCCCGATCTGACGGGGGTTGGCCGCTCCTCACTCGACGCGCTGCTCTGGAACGTGATCGATCCCAACCAGGTGATCGGAGCGGGGTACGAGCAGGTGGAAGTGGAGACGCGGGATGATCGCGTGATCGCCGGTCGCCTGGTGGAAAGCACGGATACCCGCGTTCGCCTGTTGCTCCAGGGGCCCAAGGAGGAAGTGGTGGCGCGATCCGACATCAAGGGAATGCGCACCCTGAGCAACTCCGTGATGCCCGAAGGGCTCGAACAACTCCCGGACGCCGAGTTTCGCAATCTGATCTGGTACATCCTGGCACCGCCGCAGGAAGGCCCGCTGACGCGGGAGAAGAAGGATGCGCTCTCGCGTGGCGTGCATGAGGAGGGCCGGCGTGCGGCCGCGGGAACGGCGCCGGAGCAGCCGCTGGATCGCGAGTCCGTCGCGCTGTGGAGTCCGGGATGGAAGCTGACCGCACCAGAGTTCGAGGGCACCCCGGCCAAGCTCACCGAATATCATGGGCGTCGGAATGTGTTGCGTTCGCATCCCTTCGACGGTTCGCGAGCCGCGGTGCTCGAGCGGGAGATCGCGGTGGCCGCGACGGGTCGCACCGTGCTCCGGGTCTCGGTGGCGGCGCATGATCAGGGAGATTGGGAACTCCGCGTCCTGGTACGCGGCGAGGAACTCGTGCGTCGGGTGGTCAGCCACGAGGGATCGGGAGCGCGCTGGTCGGATCTGGAGATCGACCTGAGCCGGTTTGCCGGACGTACGATCCCGGTACGGCTCGAGAACCGCGCCAACGATTGGGCGTGGGAGTTCGGGTATTGGGCGGACCTGCGCGTGGACAACGAGCCGTTGTCGAGCGCACGCTGAGCGACGCGTATGCGACCCGAGAATCTTCAAGTGATCGGCAGTGAGCTGGCGATCCGATGGAGCGACGGCGCCGAGAGTTTCCTGCCGCTCGAGTTGATGCGGCGCCACTGTCCTTGCGCCTCCTGTGCCGGGGAGAAGGATATCTTTGGCAACGTCTATAAGGGGCATGCCAAGGCCCTGACTCCGGCTGCGCTCCAGATTCGGGAACTGCTGCCCGTGGGGGGCTATGCAGTCCAACCGGTTTGGCGGGACGGCCACAACACGGGCCTCTACACCTTCGAGCAGTTGCGCCGTCTGGCCGCGATGAATGAGGCCGCGAGCTGACCCCAAGCAGAACGGCCCGCCGGGTGAGGGCGGGCCGTGGTGCGGGAGAACGGAAGAATGCCGGCCGGAGCTTCCGGCCTGGCTGCCTTAAGCGCGCGTCGTCAGGCGGCGCGCACCCGCGACGCCGACCATGCCGAGGCCCAGCAGCGCGAGGGTCGTGCCGGTGTCCGAGACGGGGGTCGGGTTCGGATTCGGGTCATCAGGGGTGATGCCGAAGAACGTCACGTGCGAGTAATCGCGGGGATTGGAGACGCCGCGGGGATTGACGTTGACCAGGGGATTCACCAGGTCCACGTCGCCCACGCCATCATAGTAGTAAAAGCACTGTTCCGTGCCGGCCTTCACGAGGAAGTACAGCGGGTCCGTCGCGTCGAAGTGCAGGTTGCTGCCCGAGATGTTCACCCCGGGGACCGTGATCGAATCGGTGAACGGGGTGAGCAGATCCCCGGAATCGTCCACCTGGCTGACGCCCTGGTTGTACTTGATGAACGAACCGTTGGGCTGCGGATCGGCCGAGGTGATGAGGGCGAGGAGCCGGTTGAACTCGGCGGTGGGGTTCCCCGAGAACGGATCGGGGCAAGGCCCGATCTGAACCAGCCCGGCCTGGGCAGCGGTCGCCGCCAAGGCGAGCGCGGCAACCAGTGAATACGACTTCTTCATGATAATAGTGGGTGTGCGCGCAGCCGGTCCGTGGGTTCGTTGGTACTGACTTGGGTGTAGGGTTGTCGGACCCAACCACGCGTTGCGCTGGGGAGAGCAAGCGGTGTGCCATGGGAAATTCCGCTTCCCAAGGGAGCGACGCTTGCGGCAACCGCTTCGCTCTCAAGTCCTAAGGATCCACTTGGCACTTGAGGGCCAAACAGACCTAGTCAGCTATAGGATTCTCTTAGTGGAACTTCGTAAAGACTCTCGACGCCCGGCAGTGGACGGCCGAGGTGTTGGAGTGTCTAGCGACTTGGTCACCAACAGGATGTGCTCAATTCTGCAGCGTAAAGGTTGGTGATAGGGCCATCTGGCACGGGCAGGGAGCACCGTCTCGCAACGCGTTTCAGATCTCGATCAACACCCACTCCGGCGGGCAGCAGAACCGGACGGGGATCCACCATGTGCCGAGGCCACTGCTCACGTAGAGCGGTCCGGCCTTGGTGGAAAAGTGGCCGAGGTCGTAGCGGCCGACTCCTTGCGGGGTGATTAGCGAGCCGATGAACGGCAGCCGTACCTGCCCGCCGTGGGAATGTCCGGCGAGGATGAGGTCCCACTGGCCGGACAGCCGATCGGCCCAGCCGGGGTAATGGACGAGCGCGACGCGCGGGCGCTGACCCGCCGGGCCGGGATCGAGGGTCACGTTGTTTTGGCAGGAATGCCCGGCCAGGAGCACCCGGCCACTCCCCGCGTCCACGGTTTGGTCCAGCAACCAACCGCCACCGGTGGCGCGGAACGCGTCCTGCACCCGGTCGAAATCGATGCCGCTCCAATAATCGTGGTTTCCCGGGATTCCGTAGACCGGGAGGCGAAGCGTGCGGAAGCGGGTCAGGACTTCGTCCAGATGTTGCGCCTCCTCCACGAGGTCCCCGCCAAAGACTGCGAAGTCCGGGCGCTGCTCGTGGATCTGGTCGATGACGCGGTCGAGCAGTCCCGGGTTTCCCTTGAAGTGGAGGTCGGTGAAGAAGGCGAAGGTGCAGGTGGGTCGGGGGGAGAGGCGCAGGTGGCGGCGACGCAGCCAGCGCGGTTCGAGGGCGAACCCCTGGAGAAGCGCGAGGAAGGGGGCGGCGAAGAGGGCGCGTCGGGTCCAGGCTCGGCGGTCCATGGCGGTTACGGTTGGTTTCCCTTTTGCCAGTCGTGCGAACCGGCCCTAATCATGGCGGCATGCAACGGATTGTCGCGTTCTTCGCGGGCTTGGGCTGCCTGCTGGGGCCCTGTGCGATGGCCAAACTCCCGCCGGAGCGCCTCGCCGAGCTTCCGCCCGCCGTGTCGCGGGAGGTCGATTTCGTGAAGGACGTGAAGCCGATTCTCGAGGCGAGCTGCGTCAAGTGCCATGGGCGTGGGAAGAGCAAAGGCGGGTTTCAATTGGACACGCGCGAGACCTCCTTGCGCGAGTCGGACTCGGGTGCGTCGATCCTACCCGGGAACAGTCGGGACAGCTATCTCGTGCATTTGGTGTCCGCGCTCGATCCGGCCGAGGTCATGCCGGACAAGGGGTCGCGATTGACGGCGGAGCAGGTCGGGATCCTGCGGGCCTGGATCGATCAGGGGGTCAAGTGGGAGTCGGGAGTGAGTTTTGCCCGCGAAGCGCATCGCAACCTGAAGCCCGGCCGCGTCGACATCCCGGCGGTTTCCGGCGGGGCATCGTCGCATCCTGTGGATCGCTGGATGGGTGTGTATTGGGAGCGGCACGGAATCGCGCCTGGCGAGCGCGTGGACGACCGAACCTTTGCGCGGCGGGTGTATCTCGACGTGGTGGGGTTGCTCCCCACGCCGGAGGAGAACGCGGCCTTTCTGGCGGACCCGGGTTCCGACAAGCGCGAGCGGCTGGTGAAGGCGCTGCTGGCCGATCGAACACGGTATGCGCAGCACTGGCTGGCATTCTGGAATGACCTGTTGCGGAACGACTATCGTGGCACGGGCTACATCGACAGCGGGCGCGAGCAGATCACCACGTGGCTTTATACGGCGCTGCGCGAGAACAAGCCCTTCGATCAGTTCGTGCGCGAGTTGCTGGATCCGGGGGAGAAGGGGCCGCGCGGGTTCACCAAGGGAATCGTGTGGCGCGGCGTGATCAATGCCTCGCAGACCCCACCCATGCAGGCGGCGCAGAACATTTCGCAGGTCTTTCTCGGGGTGAATCTGAAGTGCGCTTCGTGCCACGACAGCTTCATCGACGACTGGCAGCTCACGGATGCCTACGGCATGGCCAGCATTTATGCGGACGAGAGCTTGGAACTGGTCCAATGCGACAAGCCGCTGGGGAAAAAGGCGCCGGTGAAATTCGTGTTTCCCGAGATCGGAGATCTGGTGGGCACCGCCTCGAAGGCGGAGCGCGCGCGCCGGTTGGCGGACCTGATGGTGAGCCGGGACAACGGGCGACTGCCGAGGACCATCGTGAACCGGCTGTGGGAGCGGTTCCTGGGCCGCGGGTTGGTTGAGCCGCTGGACGTGATGCAGAATCCGGCTTGGCACCCCGAGCTATTGGACTGGCTGGCGGAGGATCTGGTCGAGCATGGGTATGACCTGCAGCGCACGATGACGTTGATCCTCACCTCGCGGGCGTACCAGATGCCAACGGCACGCAGTCTGGAGGCGCAGCCCAAGGATTATGTGTTCCAGGGTCCCTGGCTGAGGCGACTCAGCGCCGAGCAGTTCCGTGATGCGCTGGGGCAGCTGACGGGAGTTTGGTACGACAAGCCCGAGGGTGACCTCGACCGATTGTTGGTGGAGCGAGGGGAGGCGAAACCGCTCGAACGCGATGCGCTGTGGATCTGGTCCGATCCGCATGCGGCCTCCGGGGTGGCTCCGGGGCGCGTGCAATTCCGCAAGCAATTCGAGCTCGAAGTGATGCCTGAGGATGCGGTGGCGGTGGTGAACGTGGACAACAACCATCGCCTTTGGGTGAACGGGAAGTCGGCGCGGAAGCAGAATGACATCCCGTGGACGGAGACCACGGTGGTGGATTTGAAGCCATTCCTCAAAGCCGGCCGCAATCTGATTGCGGTGGAAGCGGTGAACGGGGGAGAGGGGTCCAATCCGGCGGGCCTGTTATTCTACGCGCGACTGCGCGGGGCGAAGGGGAATCCCGTGATGGATGTGGGCAGCGATGCCTCCTGGCTGGTCTCGACCAACGCTCCGGACGACTGGCATAAGGTGGAGTTTGACGACGCGGGTTGGGGTCGAGCGCAGACCCTGGGCGGTCCGGATCTGGCGCCGTGGAACCTGGGCACGCAGTTCACGGCCACCGTGGCGGGGAAAGCGCCGGTGGGCAATGTGCGGGCCTCCCTCGTGGCGGCGGATCCGCTCGCCGTCGCGCTGGGTCGTCCGAACCGTGAGCAGGTCACCAGTGTGCGTCAGCAGCAGCCGACCATGCTGCAGATGCTCGAGTTGACCAACGGCAGCACGTTGGCCGGGTTGCTCAAGCGTGGCGCGGAAAAGTGGATGGCAGACGCGCGCGACGGACACGCGGTAACGATGGGGGTGTTCCAGCGCGGGTTGGGCCGCGCGCCCACGGAGCGGGAAGCGGCGTGGTCCGTCGCCATGTTGGGCGAGCGCCCGTCTGTGGAGGGAGTCGAAGATCTCCTCTGGTCCGTGGCAATGCTACCCGAGTTCCAGTTCGTGCACTAGGCGCGAGGAACCCGCTGGTGAGCGCGGGGGAGGGTGGGGTGGGTCAGTTGGCCGGCAGTCCGTAATCGAGGTCGAAGGCCGGCATGGGGCCGCGGGGACCCACGAGGTAGTGCTCGAACCACTGCAGCATGCGCAGGTGGTAGTCGTAGCGTGCGGCCGCCTTGCGGTTGCCGTGGCCTTCACCGGGGTAAAGCACCAGGCGCACCGGCGCGCGGCTGCGCAGTTTGAGGTGCCGATACATCTCCTTGGATTGCCCGGGGTGGACGCGCGGGTCATCCGCGCCGTGGAGAATCAGCAGCGGCGTGCGGGCGTTGCCGGCGTGGTAGATGGGGCTGCGTTCCAACAGGAATTGCCAATCGTCCCACGGCCGCTTTCGCGCGTGCACGAGATACTCCTCATCCGGGATGTCGGTCGTGCCCACCTTGGAGAGTTTGTCGCTGATCCCCACGAACATGACGCCCGCGGCAAAGCGCTCCGAATAGCGGGTGCTGCACCAAGCGGTGGCGTAGCCGCCGTAGGAGCCGCCCGTGACGCCGACTTTGGTGGTGTCGACCAACCCGATCGCGACCAGGTGATCCACGGCATCCACGAGATCGTCGAACTCCTTGCCCGCGGCGTCGCCCTGTCCGAGTTGGGAGAACGCGACCCCGCGTCCGGTGCTGCCGCGGTAGTTCGGGTAGAACACGGCGAAACCACGCGCCGCGGCGACCTGGCCAGGATTCGAATAGGATGTGATCCAGCCGTCGCTCACATGCGCCTCGGGGCCGCCATGGACCGTGAGCAGGAGCGGGTACCGGGTGCCTGGCTGCTCCTCCAGCGGGTGCACGAGGATGCCTTCGAGTTCCAGTCCGTCGCGGGCGCGGTGTCGGATGACCTCCTGTCGGGCGAAACGCAGGCGGGCAAGATTCGGATCGCTGCTGGTCAGGCGCGTGGGCTGGGCGGGAGCGGTCAGGTCGAGGGCAAACGCCTCGGCGGGATGGCGTGCGGTGTGCCCGGCGAAGGCAGCGCTCTGGCCGTCCCGCGAAACGGAGAGGGCGGTGACGATGGGACAAGCGTCCGACGGGGTGAGCACCCGGTATGGGGTGGCGGGGGCCGCCAAAGTGACTTCGCCGATCATCGATTTGGTCCCAACCCCGGCGGCGAACAGGAGGGTGGAGGCATTGCGCCAGGCGACGTGCGTGACCTCACCCTCGAACGCCGGCAGGAGATCGCGCGGCTTTCCGTCGGTCACCGGCGCCAGAAGCAATCGGCCGGCGGAGGGGTCGTGTTCGTCGGCACCGGCGATCAAGGCGAGGTGCCGCCCGTCCGGGGCCCAGGCCAGGGCGCCGAGTTTGCCGGAGTGATCGAGCGTCAGGAGGCGAGTGCCGGTCGCTGGATCGAAGATCTGCACCTGCTGCCGCATCAGGCTGTCATCCACCGAGGGCGTGGGCGTGGTCACCACCGCGATGCGGTCACCGGCAGGGCTCCAATGAACCTGGCGGACGGCGCCTTCGGTTTGGAGGGGAACGGCGTTCGTGGCGGCATCCTCGGGAAAGCGAGAGATCCAAGCGCGGGCGTTCTCCCAATCCTCCTCGAAGATCTCCTGCTTGAATCCCTTTTCCTTGAGCTTCTTGCGCGACTCGTTTTCGGCGGGGAGGGACACCGTGACCACACGTGCGCCGTCCGGGGACAGGGAGTAATCGGCGATATCGTTCTTGAGCGTCAGGGCGCGGCGGGCCTCGCCGCCGCCGAGCGCGATGCGGTACAGACTCTTGAATTTGTCGTCGCCGCGTTTGCTGAGAAAGACGAGGTGACTGGCGTCCTGGGTCCAGGAGACTTTCTGGACATTGACCTTGCCGGTGATGAAGGCGGACTCGGTGCGATCGCGGCGACGCGCGACATGCAGTTCGTTCCAGGCTTCCCCGTCCTCATCGAGGCCCGGCTTGCGCGGCACTGACCGGACGAACGCGACCTGGGTGCCGTCGGGGGAGAGCGCCACCTCGGCCACCGTCTTGAGCTCCGCGACCAGTTGGGGCGTGAGGACGTTGGTGTCGGCGGCTTGGAGGGCGGCCGGGGCGATGGCCAGCATGACCCCGGCGAGTGAAAGGGCCAGAGGCAGGAGCAGGGCGGGAGTGAACCGACTCATGCGCGTGATTGTGGCAAAGGGACCGGAGCGAGACGAGGAGAAGGCGTGCAGGCGATGGACTAGGGGGGCGGCGGGGGAGGTTGTGCTCACCGATCCCTTGACGCCGTGGCGGGCCTCCGGGTCACAGTCCGGCACCATGCACGTGCATCGATTGGGTCGGACGCGCACCGCGTCGTTGGCGCTGGTGTTGGTGGTGGCGCTCTCGGGGTGGGGAGGCCTCTCGGCTTCGGACTGGAAGGACGTTTTTGGCGGTCAGGGGTTGGGCGGTTGGGTGTCGATGCACGAGGCACGATTCCAGCCCGCGGAAGGGGGCGTTCAACTGGCGGGGGGCGTCGGGTGGCTGCGGTCGGACCGCGAATATGGGGATTTCGAGTTCGAGTGCGAGGTGCGGCCGCGGGTGGAGCGATACGACAGCGGGCTGATCTTCCGGGCGGGGCTGGAAGGCAAGCCGTGGCCCACCGAGTACTGGCTGGTCAACCTGCGCCGCGACATGTGGGGCACTTTGGTCAAGGGCACCAAGCGCGTCGCGCTTTCGACGGCCGAAGGTCCGGACATCGAGGACGAAACGCCCTGGACGCGACTGAAACTCACGGTGAAGGGCGCGAAGGCGGCGTTGGAACTGAGCGGAAAACTGGCTTGGGAGTTTGACGGGATCGATCGCGCCCGCGGCTATGTGGGGATTCAGGCGGAGGAGCGCGCCTTCGACTTTCGCAAGGTTCGGATCCGTGAGCTGTGAGCCTTCGCTCCGCGGTCGGCGGCGGGCGGGGGAAGCCGGGCGGAAGACTTTGCATTGAAACCGAAGCTGCTATTCTGAACGGCGTGCGCACGCCCGACTACAGCCGACGGGAATTCGTCAAGACGCTGTCCAGCGCCACCCTGGGAGCGCTTTCGGCCGGCGCGCCCAAGGCGTGGGGGAGCGGAGGGGGGAAGTTGCTGGATGCCACCGCGGACTCCGTGATCGTCCTGTGGATGGGCGGCGGCATGGCGGCGACGGAGACTTTCGATCCGAAGCACTACACCCCGTTTGAGAAGGGGATGGATCCGGCGCGGGTGCTCTCGACGTTTCCCGCCATTCCGACGTCGGTGGACGGTCTGAACATCACCGCGGGACTCGAGCGTCTGGCGCGGGTGATGGATCGCGGGACATTGATCCGCACGTACACGGCGGGGGATCTCGGATTCATCCTGCATTCGCGCCATCAGTTTCACTGGCACACCGGGTACGCGCCGCCGCAGACGGTGGCCTGTCCGCACCTGGGCTCCTTCATTGCGCGCACCCTGGGTCCGCGCGATCCGGCGATGCCGGCGTTCATCAACATCGGACAACGCTTTGACGGGGGGGAGGGCGAGGAGCTCAAGGCATTCACCACCGCCGGATTCCTGGGCAGCGAGCACGGTCCGTTCAACGTGCCCTTTCCGGACGCCGCGAAGGACGTGGTGACCCCCCCGGGCGGTATGAGTCCGGGGCGGTTTGCGGATCGCGAGCGGTTCTATCGCGGGCTGGTGGACGCCTCCCCAGTGGGGCAGTTGGGCAGCGACTTTCAGCGCGCGTCCCTGGTGCGGTCGCTCGACAACGCGTACCGCCTCCTGAGTTCGAAGGCGGCGAAGGCGTTTGACCTGGCTGAGGAGAAGCCCGAGACGGTGGCGAAGTACGTTCCGGGCGGATGGGATTTCTCGCAGCGGTTGGGAGGCGATTTCGTGCGCGATGGCAGTTACGAGGAGAAGAACATCCAGCGATTCGGACTCGGTTGTTTGCTGGCCCGGCGTCTGGTGGAGGCAGGGGCGCGCTTCATCGAGGTGACCACCGAGTACATTCCCTTCCTGAACTGGGACACCCATGAGCATGGGCACGAGAAGCTCGTGAACATGAAGCGCGCGATCGATGGGGCGGTGGCGCAACTGGTGCTCGATCTCGAGGAGCGCGGCTTGCTGGATCGCACCCTGATCGTGCTCGCGAGCGAGTTCAGCCGCGACATGATGCAGGAGGGCAAGCCCGACCAGCCGGTGAAGGACCAGGTGCCGGTTCCGACCAAGCTCGAGGAGTTGACGCACTACGGCATGCACCGGCATTTCACCGATGCCGGCTGCGTGCTGATGTTTGGCGGCGGCATGAAGGCCGGGCACGTCCATGGCGTCACGGCGGACGAACGCCCGTGCAAGACGATCAAGGACCGCGTGGTGATCGAGGATTTGCACGCGACAATTTACCGGGCGCTGGGGATTCCGGCGGACCTGGCCTACGAGATCGAGAAGCGACCGTTTTACGTGACTCGGGATGGGCTCGGGAAGCCGATCAGCAGCCTGTTCCGTCGCACCGTTTGACATGCCTAACTATCAGCAGTTCATCGCCGGCGAATGGGTGGAGTTGGCCGGCGGCCGCACGTTTCAAACCCTGAACCCGGCGGACACCCGCGAGGCGGTGGGGGTGTATGCCGCGGGCGGTGTGACGGAGGCGCGTGATGCCTTCGATGCGGCGGCGCGTGCCTTTCCCGGGTGGGCGGCGCAGACCCCGGTCGCGCGCGGGCGGGTGCTGAGCGCCGCGTCGCAGATCCTGCTTGGCCGCAAGGCGGCGCTGGCGGAGTTGCTGACGCGCGAGGAGGGCAAGACCCTCGCCGAGGCCACCGGAGAGGTGCAGCGCACCGCCGACATCCTGCGGTTTTATGGGGGCACCAGTTACACCCTGGGCGGCCAAACCCTGCCACACGACCTGCCCGGTAATTTTCTCTACACACGCCGCGACCCATTGGGTGTGGTGGGGTTGGTGACGCCTTGGAATTTTCCCATCGCCATTCCGGCGTGGAAGATGGCGCCGGCGTTGTTGTGCGGAAACGCCGTGGTCATCAAGCCGGCGAGCGCCGCACCGGCCATGACGTTCGAGGTGGCGCGGGCGCTCAGCGAGGCGGGACTGCCCAAGGGCGTGCTGAACGTGGTCAGCGGCGAAGGTCGTGCCTTCGGCGAGGAGATGGTGCGGCATCCGGCGTTGGCCGCCGTCAGTTTCACAGGCTCCCGCACGGTGGGCACCGCGCTCTACACGGCGCTCGCGCCGCGGATGGTGCGTTCCCAGATGGAGATGGGCGGCAAGAACCCCACCCTGGTGCTGGCGGATGCCGATCTCGACCTGGCCGCGCGGCTGGTGGCCATCGCGGGTTTCGGCCTCACCGGACAGGCCTGCACCGCGACCAGTCGCGTGATCGTCGAACGCGCGGTGCTCGAGCCCTTCGTCGAAAAGCTCGTGGCGCGCGCGCGCGCCATCGTGGTGGGGAACGGGCTGCGCGAAGGCGTGACCATGGGGCCGGCGGTGAGCGAGGCCCAGCTGAACACCAATCTGGAAGCCGTGCGGGTGGCGGTTTCCGAAGGGGGCACGGTGGTGACGGGCGGCCGCCGGTTGACCGAGGGCGGTTGCGAGCATGGCTGGTTCATGGAGCCGACCGTCGTGACTGGGGTGAAGACCGCGAGCCGGCTGGCGTGCGAGGAAGTCTTCGGGCCCGTCGTGGGCGTGCTGGCGGTGGATTCGTTCGACGAGGCGATCCAGGTGGCCAACAGCGTCGAGTTTGGCCTGAGCGCGAGCCTGGTGACGCGCGACTTCGCCAAGGCCATGCGCTACGTCGATCGCATCCAGGCGGGGGTGGTGAAGGTGAACCAGATCAGTACCGGCCTGGCCTTGCAGGCGCCGTTCGGAGGAGTGAAGGGGAGTAGCACCGACAGCTTCCGCGAGCAGGGCCTGGCGGCGCTCGATTTCTACACCCGCAGCCGGACGGTTTACCTGGATTACTCGGCCTAGCCGCCCTCCGACCGGCGGCCTCCCCCCCATTCACGGTCCGGGTGGGCGCGGGAAGGCGCGGAGAATCACCCCTTGTTCCCGGGGGACACCCCGGGACAGACTGCCGCGCCATGACCCTCGCGGAACTGCGGCAGGCCATCGACCATTGCGACGAACAGATCGTCGCGCTCCTCAATGAGCGCACGCGCCATGTCTTGAAGATCGGCGATCTCAAGCGCGAGGCCGGACAGGAGATCTACGCACCGCACCGCGAGCGCGCGGTACTCCAGCGCGTCAGCAAGCTGAACTCGGGGCCGATCACCGACGCCTCGCTGCACCACATCTACCGCGAGATCATGTCCAGTGCGCTCGCGCTGGAGAAGCCGATGAAGGTGGCGTACTTCGGTCCGGAGGCCACTTTCACCCATCAGGCGGCGATCCGTCGTTTCGGCTCGAGCCTGCCGTACGTCGCGATGAAGACCATCTCGGACGTGTTCACCGAGGTGGCCAAGGCGCGCGCCGACTACGGCGTGGTGCCGGTGGAGAACTCCACCGAGGGGGTGGTCACGCACACGCTCGACATGTTCGTCGACAGCGAACTCAAGATCGTGGCGCAGATCATCCTGCCCATTCAGCAGTGCCTGCTTTCCAAGGCCACCCAGAGGGAGGCGATCAAGCGGTTGTATTCGCATCCCCAGGCCCTGGCGCAATGTCGGCAGTGGGTTCAGGTGCATATGCCGGCCGCCGAGGTGATCGAGGCGTCCTCCACCACACGCGCGGCCGAGCTCGCCGCGCGTTCGCGCACTGCCGGCGCCATCGCCAGCGCGCTCGCCGCCGAGCGTTACCGACTCAACCTCATCGAGGCCGATATCCAGGACAACTCGAGCAACGCCACGCGCTTTCTCGTGCTGGGTCGCCAGTGCGGACCCTCCACCGGACGCGACCGCACCTCGATCATCTTCAGCGTGGCGGACGAGGTGGGGTCGCTGTACCGCGCCCTCGAACCCTTGTCCAAGCACCGCGTCAACATGACGCGCATCGAGTCGAGACCGAGCAAGCGGCGCGCGTGGGCTTATTTCTTCTTCGTGGACGTGAAGGGTCACGCCGAGGATCCGGTCCTGGCGCGCGCGCTGAAGGAGCTGTCTCGCCATTGCAGCTTCGTGAAGGTGCTCGGTTCGTATCCGGATGCAGGTTGAACTGAGCGGTGTCCCGACTACGCTTGCGCCCCATGGACCCCGGCTCACACAAGGCATTGCGCATCCATGGGTTTTTCCGGACCCGGACCGGGAGGCCTGGCCTCGCGAGCCTCCCCTGGGTTCGCGCCGTCGTGAGTGGGGTGATCACAGGGGTGGTGACGGTGTCGATGATGATGACGTCTGGGTGCGCGAGCTCGAAGGAAGGCGTGAAGGAGGCGGATGCCCCGCCGAAGACGGCGCCAAAGGCGGGGAAGGAGGCCTCGAAGTACGCGCCGGCCACCTTGGAATCCTTGTCGCCCATCCGGGGTGTCGATTTGCGCCTCACGAAGTTCCAGTTGGCCGGCAAGGCCGTAGCCATGCCGTCAGCGACGCCGACGACACTGAAGCTGGGGGACGGCGGGCGCATCGCCGGTAAGGCACCGGTGAACCGGTACTTTGGGGCGATGCAACTCGCGGTGGACGGCAGCGGGAGATTGACCTGGCCCAACGCGGCGCTGGGCATGACGCGCCTGGCGGGGCCACCGGAGGCGATGGCGCTGGAGTCGACGTTTGTGCGGGGTTTGACCTCGACCACCAAACTGCTGGTGGGCGAGTCCGGGATGCGCCTCGAGAATCCCGATGCGTCGACGGTTCTCGAGTTTTCCCGGTGACGGCGCTGTTTGGATTCACCCTGGCGTTGGGCGCCGCGCTGCTTTTCTCGGCCCAGCCGATGGTGGCGCGCATGGCGCTTCCCTCGCTCGGCGGATCGCCGTCGGTATGGAACGCCTGCATGCTGTTTTTCCAGGCGGCCGTCCTGGTCGGGTACGCCCTCGCCCATGGCTTGGCGCGACCGCGGCGGTGGGGATGGGCAGGCGTGGGTTTTCTCGCGGTGATTTTCCTGGGGATGCTGTCGCTGCCCTTGGACATCCGCCCGGGCGCGGCGGGACAATTGGCACATCCGTTGCGCTGGCTGCTTTCCTCGCTCGCCGCGGTGGTGGCAATTCCGGCCGTGGCGCTGGCCGTCACGAGCCCGCTCCTGCAGCGCTGGTTTCGGGACGGTTCAGGAACGACACGGGATCCTTACTTCCTCTACGCGGCGAGCAACGCTGGCAGCCTCACCGCGCTGATTGCGTATCCGTTGCTGGTGGAACCCTGGTTGGATTTATCAGCCCAAAGCCGGGTCTGGGCCTGGGGATACGCCGCCTGGGCGTTGCTGGTGGGAATGTGCGGTTGGGCATCGTGGCGGGGCGCAGGCCGCCGACCGCCGGAGTATCCGGGCGAAGCTTTTGGAGCCGGAGATCGCGCGGCGACCGGCGGCGGTGAAGTCGAGTCGCGTTCCGAAGCAGCGGACCTGGACTCGAGTGAGGCGGTGGGTGGCATGGCCGGACCGGGTTGGCGGCAGTGGCTGGTGTGGATGGGATTGGGCGCTGTGCCGGCGAGTCTGCTGCAGGGGTGCACCCTGTTCCTGACCACCGATGTCGCGAGCATTCCCCTCCTGTGGGTGGTACCGCTGGCGTTGTATCTGATCAGTTTCATCGTGGTGTTTGCGCGCTGCGGGCCCTGGGCGGTGCGGGTGGCGAGCCGCGGGCTTCCCTATCTTGCGGTGGGGATGGCCTACATGATCCTGGTGCGCGCCACGCAGCCGGTGTGGGCGTTGATCGCCTTGCATCTGGGGTTCCTGCTGACGGCGAGCATCGTGTGCCACGGGCGCCTGGTGAGCCTGCGTCCGGCGGCACGCGAGTTGACCGGGTTCTATCTGGCCATGTCGGTGGGAGGCGTGGTGGGGGGTGGGTTCAGCGCGTTGCTGGCCCCGGTGCTGTTCGATTCCGTGATGGAGTACCCGCTGGCCATGGCGGCCTGTTGTCTGGCGTTGCGACCCCGCGCGGACGGGGTGGCCGAGCGTCCCTCGTGGGTGCGGGACATTGCGTGGGCAGCGACGCTGGCTTTGCTGGTCGTGGTATTGGCCCTGGTTGTGCCCTGGCTGACGGAAGAAGCCACGCGCGTGCGGGACCTGGTGGTTTTCGGCGTGCCGACGGTGGCTTGTTGCACCTTGTTGGACCGTCCGCGCCGATTGGCCTGGGGACTGGCGGCGGTGCTGGTGGCGGGCCTGTGGGTGCAGACCCGCTGGGCGGGTACGTTTCACGCCGAGCGCAATTTCTTTGGCGTGACCCGCGTCGCGAGGAGTGGTGGCGGTGAATTCCATCAGCTGGTGCACGGAAACACGATTCACGGGCGCGAGTTCCGCGATCCGTCCCGGCAGGGCATCCCGCTGACGTATTACCATCGGAAAGGGCCGCTCGGGACCTTGTTCGCTAGCGTCGAAGGGAAGGGGGACGGGCGTCGTCGTGTCGGAGTGATCGGCCTGGGGGTGGGAAGCATGGCGGCCTACGCGCGGCCGGAGGAAGAGTGGGACTTCTACGAGATCGATCCGGCGGTGATCCGCGTGGCTCGGGATCCGGCCTGGTTCACCTTCCTGGGACGATGCCGGGCGGGGGCTTGGCGCATTGTGGAGGGCGACGCGCGCCTGCGGCTCGCCGAGGCCCCGGATGCGGCCTACGACCTGCTGGTGTTGGACGCGTTCAGTTCGGACGCCATCCCGGTGCATTTGCTAACCCGCGAGGCCCTGGCGTTGTACCGGGCGAAGCTGCGCCCCGGCGGTTGGCTGCTGGCGCACATCTCCAACCGTTATCTGAACCTGGAACCCGTCCTGGCCGCCTTGGCGGAGGATGCGGGATGGGTGTGCCGGAGTTCGGACGACACGGAGGAAGGGGACCATCCGGGAAAGGAGGCCTCGCATTGGATGCTGTTGGCCGCGGACGAAGCCGCGTTGGGCACGCTCAGCCGTCGGCCGGTGTGGGTTTCGGCGTCGAATGAGGCGGGGCTGGCCCCCTGGAGCGACCGTCGGGCGCCGGTCTGGGAAGTTTTTTCGTGGCGGTAGGGGAAGTGTTGCCCGGTCCGGGGCTGGTGCTCTAGCGTGCGCTCCCGACTTGCGGCTGCGGCCTCGAACTCCTGGCAGCGAACCCATGAAAGCGAATTTGATCCGACTGGTGTACACCGCGACGGCGTGTGCGGCGTTGGCAATGTTGGTTCCCGGGTGCGGGGACGGTGGGGGGGGCGCTGCCGCGGGAAGTGGCGCGACCATCAAGGTGGGTGAGTACGCCTCCATGACCGGCAAGGAAGCCACCTTCGGCCAATCCTCCCACGGTGGCACGTTGCTGGCGGTGGAGGAGGTCAATGCGGCGGGCGGCGTGCTGGGCAAAAAGCTGGAGCTGATCACCGAGGATACCCAGTCGAAGGCGGGCGAGCCGGCGACCGTGGTGCGCAAGTTGATCACCCGCGACCAGGTGATCGCCGTGCTGGGTGAGGTGGCATCCTCACGCTCGTTGGAGGCCGCGCCCATCGCGCAGCAATTCAAGGTGCCGATGATCTCGCCCTCCTCGACCAATCCCAAGGTCACCGAGGTGGGGGACTACGTGTTTCGCGTGTGCTTCATCGATCCGTTCCAGGGCACGGTCATGGCCAACTTCGCCTGGAACACCCTGAAGGTGCGGAAGGTGGCGGTGCTCACCGACGTGAAGAGCGACTACAGCCTGGGCCTGGCCCAGTACTTCAAGCAGCGCTTCGAGCAACTCGGGGGGAAGATGGTCATCGACCAGAGCTTCAGCGGTGGCGACAAGGACTTCAAAGCGCAGCTGACGGCCATCAAGGCGGCGGGTCCCGACGGCCTGTTCATCCCGGCCTACTACACCGACGTCGGACTCATCGCGCGACAGGCGAAGGAGCTCGGCATCAACTTCCCGCTCTTTGGTGGGGACGGCTGGGAGTCTCCCAAGCTGATCGAGCTCGGCGGCGAGGCGGTGGAAGGGAAGTTCTACTCCACGCACTACTCGCCCGAGGATCCGAGTGCGGCGGTGAAAGAGTTCGTGAAGCGGTACCAGGCGCGGTTCAAGGGGGAGGCTCCGGACGCGATGGCGGCGCTGGGATACGACTCGGTGATGGTGCTGGTCGATGCCATCAAGCGCGCGGGCGGCACGGACGGTCCGAAGCTGCGTGACGCGCTGGCGGCGACGCGGGATTTCGAGGGTGTGACCGGTCGCACCACCATGGATCCGCAGCGCAACGCCTCGAAGTCCGCGGTGATCATCACGGTCAAGAACGGGCAGTTCGCTTTCGTGGAGAAGATCAACCCCTGAGCGGGGCTGAATGAACGAGTTCCTTCAGCAACTGCTGAACGGCCTGGCCCTTGGGGCGATCTACGCGCTGATCGCGCTGGGGTACACCATGGTGTACGGCGTGCTGAGGTTCATCAATTTCGCGCACAGCGACGTGTTCATGGTGGGCGCCTTCGCGGCCTACTACATTTCCAACGGGTTGGCGCGCTGGCTGCCGCCCGAGTCGATTCCCGGGGCGGTGATCATCATGCTGCTGGCCATGGCCGTGTGTGCCGTGCTGGGCGTGGTGGTCGAGAAGCTGGCCTACCGTCCGCTGCGCGACCGCTCGAAACTCAACGTCCTGATCACCGCGATCGGCGTGTCCCTGTTCCTGGAATACTCCGGGCAGCTCCTCTTTGGCGCCGATCCGAAGACCTTCCGACTGCTGCCCAGTCGCAACGTAGAACTCGGCGGCCTGGTGCTGAACAGCAATCAGCTGATTGTGTTCGGCCTGACCCTGGTGCTGTTGCTGGCGCTGCGGCACATCGTCATGAAGACCCGGATCGGCACGGCGATGCGCGCGGTCTCGTTCAACCACCAGGCCGCGGCGCTGATGGGCATCAACATCGATTCGGTGATCTCCTTCACCTTCGCGTTGGGCTCCGCCCTGGCGGCGGCGGCAGGAATCCTCTACGCGATGAACTACCCCGCCATCGAACCTCTGATGGGCGTGATGCCGGGCCTGAAGGCTTTCGTGGCGGCGGTGCTGGGCGGCATCGGCAACATCCCGGGCGCAGCCATGGGCGGGGTGCTGCTGGGAATGGTCGAGAGCTTCGTGCGGGGCAGCCGCTACTCGACCTACGCGGACGCCATCGCCTTCGCGATTCTCATTCTCATTCTGTTGTTCCGACCGGCGGGCCTGCTGGGGAAGAGCGTGGTGGAGAAGGTCTGAGCGATGATGAACCGACCCAAGACGCTGCTGTTGGTTGCGCTCGGGTGCTGCGCCTTGCTGCCGCTCGTGGGCCAGCGCATGAACCCCTATTTCCTCTACGTCGCGTACGACGTGGCGATCAACATCATCCTCGCCGTCAGCCTGAATCTCATCAACGGGTACACGGGGCAGTTCTCCCTGGGCCACGCGGGATTCATGGCGGCGGGTGCGTACACCGCGGGCGTGGCCTCGACGCAGCTCGGTCCGCGATTGTTGTCGATGATGGGCGCGGAGGGAGCGCTGGCGCACGCGGGGGTCTTCCTTCTGGCGCTCCTCTTGGGCGGACTCGCCGCGGCGCTGACCGGCCTGCTGGTGGGCATTCCCTCCCTGCGCCTAAAGGGCGACTACCTGGCCATCGTGACCCTGGGATTCGGGGAGATCATCCGGGTGATCCTGCAGAACACGCCGGCGGTCGGGGGATCGCGCGGCTTCTCGGTGGCGATGGGCTACACCAACCTGTTTTGGTCGTTCGGTCTGGCGGTGGTGACCATCTATTTTGTGCTGACCGTGGTGCACTCGACCTACGGGCGCGGATTCATCGCGGTGCACGATGACGAGGTCGCCGCGGAAGCGATGGGGATCAACACCACCCGTTACAAGGTGACCGCGTTTGTGACCGGCGCCTTCTTTGCTGGCATCGCGGGCGGGTTGTACGCCCATTCGAAGCAGTTTCTCACGCCCACCGGTTTTGATTTCATCAAGTCGATCGAGATCGTGGTGATGGTGATCCTCGGCGGCATGGGCAACACCTTCGGCGTGGTGCTGGCGGCGATCCTGCTGACCTTGCTGCCCGAGGTGCTCCGGCCGGTGGCGCAGTACCGCATGGTCCTCTATTCGCTCATGCTGATCGTGCTGATGCTCACCTGTCCGCAGGGGCTGTTTGCCCGGATCGGCAGCCTGCTCAAGCGGCGGTTCGGGACGGGCGCGGCTCTGGAGGATGGCCGCGCATGAGCGCCCTCGAGACCCTCCTGCGCCTGGAACGCTGCACCATCCGGTTCGGCGGTTTGACCGCGGTCTCGAACCTCGATCTGGAAGTGCGCGCCGGGGAATTGGTGGGGTTGATCGGGCCGAACGGCGCAGGCAAGACCACGGTGTTCAACCTGGTGACCGGCGTTTACCAACCCACCGAGGGACGCATCGAGATCTGCGGCAAGGCGATCGGCGGGAAGCGCCCCTACCAGATCACCGAACACGGGGTGGCGCGCACCTTTCAGAACATCCGCCTGTTCCCCTCCCTGAGTGTCTTCGACAACGTGCGCGTGGCGTTCCATCTGCACGTGCTCAGCGGGATCGAGCACGCTCTCTGGCGCGGCCAAGCGTTTCACCGCGAGGAGGAGACCATCGGTTCGCAGGTCATGGAGTTGCTGGCCATCTTCAAACTCGACCGCTTCCGTGAGGCGCCGGCGAAGAGTCTGCCCTATGGCGACCAGCGGCGTCTGGAGATCGTGCGCGCCCTGGCGACGCGGCCGCGCCTGCTGCTGCTCGACGAACCGGCGGCGGGCATGAATCCCACCGAAAAGGTCGAACTGATGAGCCTGATCCGCTTCATCCAGGAGAAGTTCGAGCTCTCCATCCTTTTGGTGGAGCACGATATGAAGGTGGTCATGGGCATCTGCGAACGGATCGCCGTGCTCGACTACGGCGTGAAGATCGCCGAGGGCTCGCCCGCCGAGATCCGGCGCAACCCGAAGGTGATCGAGGCGTACCTGGGCGAGGAGGCGCCGGCGCGATGAGCGGGAGCGTGGCGCTCGAGGTGCGCGGGCTCGCGGTGCGCTACGGCGTCATCACCGCGTTGCAGGAGGTTTCCTTCCGCATCCCGCAGGGGGACATCGTCACGCTGATCGGCTGCAACGGTGCGGGCAAGACGACGACCCTGCGCGCGGTCTCGGGACTGCTGAAACCCTCGGCGGGCTCCATCCAGTTCGAGGGATCGTCCATCGCCGGGCTGCCCCCGCACGAGTTGGTGCGCCGTGGCATGGCGCACGTGCCCGAGGGACGCATGGTCTTCGCCAACCTCAGTGTGCTGGAGAATCTGCACATGGGCGCGTACCTGCAGCGGGACAAGGCGAAGATCCGCGAGATGCTGGAGTTCGTCTACACGACCTTTCCCCGGCTTCGCGAACGCGAGAAGCAGTTGGCCGGGACCTTGTCCGGCGGGGAGCAACAGATGCTCGCCATCGGACGTGCGCTGATGAGTCGCCCGCGATTTCTGATGCTCGATGAACCCTCGCTGGGGATCGCCCCGCTGCTGGTGAAAACGATCTTTGAAAAGATCGTGGAGATCAACCGCACTCAGGGCATCACCGTCCTGCTGGTGGAACAGAACGCGAACCTGGCGCTGGAGGTCTCGCGCCACGGCTATGTCATCGAGACGGGGCGGGTCATCCTGGAGGGCGCCTCGCCCGTGTTGCGTCAGGATCCGCAGGTGCGCGCCGCCTATCTCGGCGGGTGATCGGGTTGCCCCGGCCACGAGACGAAGCCTTCGGGCGCGAGGAGAAGAACCCAGTTCGCGCGCGGTTCTTCAAATGGACGGCGCACCGAACAAGGCTCGGTGGTTGCGTTCCAGTTGTTGCGCGAACTCCGCTGGGTCCACGGCGAGGAAATCGGCCAACCCCAGGCACACCCAGCGCAGGTTGGCGGGATGATTCAGGGCGCGTCCGTCGGCGTCGCGGCAGGCCAGGGGGCCCTCAGTTTCACGACCGCCGAGCGTGGTGAGCGCGGGAAAGGGCTCGGGCAACCGCTGATCCGGGGCATCGGTCTCAATGAGCCGGCGATCGGCGGGGATGGCGCGAAACGTGTCCCGCTGCCGGGCCTTGCGCGGGTGGAGGAAATAACCGGGAAAACCGAAATACGCGCCGAGCGCAGCGAAGCCCGGGACCATCTCGACCGGACCTCCGTAGCTGTGGAGCAGGAATCCTCTTGCTGGTCGTGGTGCGGAGCGCAGGGCGGAGTCCAGGGCACCCCACGCCTGCAGGCAATGGATGCTGGCAGGCAGGTTTCGCGCCGCCGCGATCTCCAGTTGAGCCTGGAAGATCTCCAACTGCTCGGCCAGGGGCGGAGCCACCAGGGAGGCCAGTGCCGGGTCGATGCCGGCGCGCGAGGCCGGGGGACTGTCGAGGATCCAGCGATCGAGCCCGATCTCGCCCACTGTCGCGTGGGGCATGGCGTCGAGGTGGGATTCGAGTTCCTCCTTCCAGGTTCGCGTGCGTTCGTGGAGGTACCACGGATGCATCCCGAACGCGGGCTGGATGAGGTCGGGATAGGTCCGCGCCAGGGTGGCCACGACGGGCCAGTCGGCCTGGCACGAGCCGTTGACCACCATGCCCACGACACTGTGCTCCTGGCAGAGGCGGATCAGCTCGGGTTGACGACCGGCGAACCGTTCGTCCTGCAGGTGGTTGTGGGCATCGAGGAGGCGCATACGCGGGCAGGTGCAGCGAGGGCGCGATTCAGGCGGCGGAGGGCGGGCTGGCGGGATCGGCCGAGGTTTGGGCTTGGGCTTGGGCTTGGGCGAAGTCGCGCAGGACAGCGCGCACGCGCAGGATCGTGCGCTGCCGATTCTCGGTCAGCTGGGTGAGCAGCCCGGCGCGATGGAGGACGTCGGGTTCGTGGCTCACGACCTGGTCCGGGGACAAACCGTCGTAGAGATCGCAGATCAACGCAGCGAAGGCCTTGAGAATGGCGGAGTCCGAGTCCACCGCGAACCGGCAGTGCGGAGGCGGGGTTTCGAACCAGGCGTGCAGCCACAGGCGCGCGGCGCAGCCGGGCACGAGTCGTTCCGGGGTGCGCCACGCGGCGGGGAAGGGAGTCCGCTGGCGTGCTTGGTCCACCACCCAGGCGAGACGTTGCTGTGGATCGCGCAATGCGCCCAGGTGATTGACCAGGGCGGTCTGTCGGGACTCGAAATCGGGGGGCATGCCGGGAGGGCGGGGCTTCAGCGGACGGAGCGCGCGGCGGGACGTCGTTCCACGCAGTGTTGCAGGAGGGCTTCCAGCGCCGTGAGGTGGGGTTCGCGCTCGAAGCGCGCAGCCACCGTGGCGCCTCCCGCGGAGAGTTGTCGGTAGTGTTGAGGGTCGGCGAGGACATGCTGCAGCGCGGTGGCCAGGCCGTCGACGGAGACCGGGGCACCCGAGGCCAGGTGACCGTTCACGCCGTCCACCAGCCATTCGCGCACTCCGCCCACGTCGAACGCGGCGATGGGAAGTCCGTAGGAGGACGCCTCGGGGCCGATCATGCCGAAGGGTTCCGGCCACGCGCTGGGCACCGCCAGCACGTCGGAGTCAAGGAAGGCCTCGGTCCGCCGAGGGGCGTCGAGCCATCCGGGAAAAGCGATGCGCACCTCGGGGTGATCCCGCTGCACCGCCGCGGCACGGGCCTTCCAGGCGGTGAACTGCGGTCCCTCCCCGGCCAGGGTGGCCTGGATCGGGCGCTGCAGCGCGCGGGCGAGCGAAGGCAGCGCGTCGAGCAGAAGCTGTCCGCCCTTCACCGTTTCAAAGCGGCCGAGGAACAGGATGCGCAGGGCGCCCTCGCGGCGCAGGGTCCGGGGCGGCAGCGGGGCACCACGGCGGAGTCCGGGCACCCAGAAGGGAACGACCTTCACCCGGTCGGGTTCGAATCCGTGCCGCAGATACTCGTCGCGCACGTATTGCGAGTGGGTGGCGACGAGCTGGGCCTGGCGCAACCGGGCCTGCACCGCGCGCTGCTCATGGAACAGCCGCCAGCCAACCAGCGGGTTTCGTCCGCCGCACCGATGGGGCAGGTAGTGGAGGAGACAGGACCAGCCGAGCACGCGCTGGCAGGGTTGCGGCGGTTCCGGTGAGTTCCAGCACTTGGCTCCGCTGATGCAGACGCCGAGGTAGCTGTGCGCGAAGTAGAGCGAAGGCCATTCCTGGAGCAGCGTGGAGAAGACGAAGTCGTCCACGGGTTGGTGCGCGAACACCAGATCGGGGCGCCACGCGCGAACGCCCTCGATCGCGAGTTGCGCGGAGGTGGAAGGAGCTTCGAGGCACCACCGCGTCGTGACGGCGGGAACCAGCGACTGGGATTCCGCGGGGATGGCGTGCTGGTGGAGGAAGGCCACCGAGTGCCCGCGTTCGGCCAGCGCGGGGGCCAGGGCCTGGAGGTAGATCTCGATGCCGCCGATGCGATGGCCGAAGGGGTTGACCAGCAGGACGCGCATGGGAGAGCAGGCGGACAATCGTCAGGTCGATCGTGTCTGCGCGTGGATCGTGGAGGAACGAAACCGCCCCGGCGAGCGTGGTTTCTCGCGGGGCGGGATCGGGGATCGGGGACGCCGTGGGAACCAGGATTCCGGCGGCGTCCTCCGGGGAAGGGATCAGAGCTGGCTGGCGATGAGATCGCCGAGCTGCGTGGTGCCCATGCCCATCTTGCCGGCGGCGAGGGACTGGACCTTCTCGTTGATGATGCGGACGACGCAGGATTCGATGGCCTCGCCGGCCTTCGTCTCCCCGAGGAAATCGAGCATCATGCCCGCGGCGTTGATCGCGGCGATGGGGTTGATCACGTTCTGCCCGGTGTACTTCGGCGCGCTGCCGCCCATGGGCTCGAACATCGACGTGCCTTCGGGGTTGATGTTGCCGCCCGCGGCCACGCCCAGTCCGCCCTGAATCATGGCGGCGAGATCGGTGATGATGTCGCCGAACATGTTGTCGGTGACGATCACGTCGAACCACTCCGGGTTCTTCACGAACCACATGCAGATGGCGTCGACGTGTGCGTAATCGGTCTTCACCGACTTGTATGACGGCGCCATGTCCTGGAAGCCACGCCACCACAGATCGAAGGCGTAGGTCAGGACGTTGGTCTTGCCGCAGAGCGTAAGTTGCGCGGTCTTGCCCGCGGCGGTGTCCTCGGCCTTGAGGCCCTTCCAGGCCTTGCCCGCGCGACGCTTCTCCGCGGCTTCAAAGGCGTACTTGAGGCAGCGGTCCACACCGCGACGCGTGTTGATGGATTCCTGGATGGCCACCTCGTGCGGCGTGCCCTTGAAGAGATTGCCGCCCGCGCCCGCATACAGGCCTTCGTTGTTCTCGCGAACGACGAGGAAGTCGACGTGCTCGGGACCCTTGTCCTTGATGGGACAGTCCTGCGTGCGGTAGAGGCGCACCGGACGGAGATTGATGTACTGTTCCAGTTCGAAACGGAGGCGGAGCAGGATGCCCTTCTCCAGAATGCCCGGCTTCACCTGCGGATGCCCGACCGCGCCAAGGTACATGGCCTTGAACTTGCGGAACTCGCCGATCGCGGAGTCAGGCAGAACCTCGCCTGTCTTGAGGTAGCGGTCTCCGCCGAAGTCGTAGGAGTGCCAGTTGAGTTTGAATCCAAACTTCCGGCCGGCGGCGTCGGCGACCTTGAGGGCTTCACGAGTGACCTCGGGGCCGGTGCCGTCGCCGGGGATGACTGCGATATCGTAACTCTTCATGCGATTGCGGACTGCTTGCTACGTGTCGTTCCCGGGATGCGGGACCGGCAGGCTACCGGCCGAGGCCGCGCTGGCAACAGCGCGTTTTCGTGGGCCTGGCCTCCCCAGGGACCTCTGCGGCATCAGGATTGCCGCGCCGTGCCGTCGTCGGGCAGGTTCCCCGCCATCCCATGAAAACCTGCCTTCTTCCGCCCGCGGCTCGGCGACGATGCGTGGATGTCGTGGCCTGGTGGGGCGTCGCACTCCTGTGGTGGGGAAGTGGGCCGTTGCCGGCCAGCGCGGGGACCGCCCCCGCTCGCGTCACCGTGGAGGTCGAGGAGACCGTGTACCGGTTCGAGCCAGCCAACAATGGCGCCGGACCGATGTGGTGCGCGGGATCCACCTGCGTGGTGCGCGTGGGAGATGTGGTGTACGCCAGCGGACTGGAAACCGTGCCGGGGTGGAAACCACTCAACAACTGCCGCTGGGTGTTGTGGCGGCGCGATGCGCAAGGCTGGGCGCGTTGGTACGAGGATGAGCAGGGGCGGACACGCGAGCCCTCGCCCTTGGTGCGTGTGGGCTCCGACATTCTGCTCTCCGCCAACCCAACGACGCTCCCGCCGGAACGCGAAGGGGGCGGGCCCGCACGGCCGGAGATTCGGCGATGGATCGAAGGAGGCGGTGCCGTGCCCGAACGCGTTGCGCCCCGATGGCAGGGTGAACCGCGGTTCACGGAACATAGCTACCGCAGCTTCGCCGCCGACCCGCGGTCAGGGACAACGTTGCTCCTGCAGAACATCGACTACGGCCACGCGGAGTGGAGTTTCACGGATCCCCGTCGGGGCGCGACGGGGGCGGGGCAGTTGCGCTGGCCCTGGGGCGACACCTACGCCAAACCCCAGCCAGTGCGCCTCTGCTATCCCACGGTGGCCTTGCGCGGACGCGAGGCGCACTTCTTTGGCGTCAGCGACATCACGGAGCCCAACCCGGCCTTTCGCGAGTTCAAGCGCCAGCTGACCGGACGCGAATGGGACTACGATTTCCGGCGCCTGTTTTATGCTGTGACCCCGGATATCACGCGCCAACCGTTCTCGCCCTGGATCGAGATCGCCAGCCGCGAGGAAACATGCGGATGGCTGTGGCCTTGCGATCTCGCGCTCGTGCGCCGGGGGGAGACATGGCTGTTGTGGACCGAACGCGCCCTCGACGAACGGCTGCGCGAGCGCTTCTTTCCCGAGGCACGCCAGTGGCACGGGTTGGTGCTGGCGCGAATGCGCGATGGGAAGGTCATCTCACGCACCGCGCTGCGTCAGCGTGCCGAGGGCGCCGAAGGCCCCCTCGTCAACGCCGCGCGATTTCACCAGGGTCCCGACCGCCGTTGGCATGTGCTGCTGTGCTCCAGCGAAGGAGGGAAGATACGCAATGAGCTCGTGGAATTGGACCGGGAGGGGAAGGAAGTGCGCACGCTGCCCGTGCCCTTTGACACGCCTTTCACGAGCTTCTTCACGGCCACCCCGCGCGCGGGCAACCAGGCGTCCGAATACGTCGATGTCCTGGGCTTGCCGCAGGGCGACGGACAAGTCATTCGCTACGCCCGACTGAGGCTGCGTTGAACCCGGGGACTGGCCTCCACGGCGCTGGCGGGATACGCTGCCCGCCGTGTCGGTTGTCGACGAACACCCTCAGGCTCCGCGCGCTTGCCCCGCGGAGGGCCAGCGCCACGCGGAGGCGCGCCTTGCTGCGGCCGCCGCCGGCCTCGGGGGCGTCGGCCTGTTGCTGAGCGTGGTCCTGATCGGGGTGGTGCCCGCCGCGGCCGGGCTCGCGGTGGCGGGCTGGTATTTGTTCCGTCGCCGCGCATTACGCGGGCTGGCGTGGGCGGGGTGGTGGTTGTCCGCGGCCGCCCTGGTCGCCTCCGCGGGCTTTGCCATCGCGTTCCTCGAGGGCGTCCACCCGCTCCAGTTCCTCATGACCACAGTCTCCGACACCGCCACACGGAATGATCCTGTACGGGACTGGGAGGGGCGGCCCGCGCCGGAGATCGAGTTCACCGCGCGGGACGGGACCAGGTTCCGTTTGTCGGAACTGCGTGGCCGCCGCGTCATCCTCGATTTCTGGGCCACCTGGTGTCCGCCTTGCGTGCGCGAGATCCCGCACTTTCAGCAGCTCTCAGACGAGAATTCCCCCACGGACCTGCTGGTGGTGGGGGTGACTTCCGAGAGCGACAGTGTGCTTGGCCCGTTTGTCGCAGCTCACCGGATGCGCTATCCGGTGGTCAGTGCGGATCTCGCCACCTGGCCCGAGCCCTTCTCGCTCGTGACCGCGTTGCCCACCACCATCTTCATAGACCGCACGGGCGTGATCCGGCGCGTCGCGGTGGGCTACCATGATCTGGCGGCACTGCGTGAATTTGCGGCGGCGCTGGAAGATCGGAGCCACGAGCCGAACGGGAAGCCGAGGCCAGCGCCATGAGGTCGGCTTCGATCGGATCCGCGCGTCGGTTGCGCTTCCTCATGCTCAACTGGCGGGACCCCGAGAATCCCCTGGCGGGGGGCGCTGAGCGCGTCTCGCTGGCGTTTATGCGAGGGTTGGTGGAAAGGGGGCACACGGTGGATTGGTTCACCTACGCGTTTCCGGGTGGCGCGACGGAAGTTGTGCGCGATGGAATTCGCTACCGGCGTGAAGGCGGAATGAAATCCGCGGCCTGGCGGGCGCGCTGTTGGGCGCTGCGTCAGCCCCGGTATGACTTGGTGATCGACCAGCACCATGGGTTGCCTTGGTTTGCCCCGTGGTGGTGCGGCACCCGGTGCCTGGCCTACATCCATGAGGTGCTGGGGCCCATCTGGGGTTCGTTTTACCGGTGGCCGGTCAGCACCTTCGGACGCTGGCAGGAACGCTGGACCCATCGCCTGTACCACCGGGTGCCGTTCTGGGTGCCCTCGGAGTCAACGAGCCATTCGCTGATGCGCCATGGGGTTCGCGACGTCCACGTGCTCCCCAACGGTGTCGATGTGGAGCCGCTCGAGGAACTGCCCGACAAAAGCGTTGGGAATTCGGTTCGCTTGATCGCCGTCTCGCGTCTGGCCCCCAACAAGCGGGTGGATCACGCGATACGGGCCGTCGCCTTGCTGCGGGCTCGCCAAGTGCCGGTGGAGTTGACCGTGGTGGGGGAAGGCATGGTTTCCGGTGCGCTCCGCCAACTGGCCGCCGACCTGGGGGTGGTGGAGTCCGTCCGCTTCGTAGGATACCAAGCCGAGCCCGCCAAACTGGAGCGGTTGCGCGAAAGCCATCTTCTGGTGCACCCCTCCGTTCGCGAAGGCTGGGGACTGAACGTCATCGAGGCGAATGCCATGGGGACCCCGGCAGTCGTCTATCCTGTGGACGGCCTGGTGGACTCCACCGTCGACCGGGTCACGGGCTGCGTCACGGCGCGGGAGACCCCGGAAAGCCTGGTGGACGGAATCCAGTGGGCATTGGCCTCGGAGGGGCGGTACCGTGGCCTCCGGGAAGCAGCTTGGAAGCGGTCCCGGGAATTCCGCTGGACCGCGGTGATTCCGCGCGTGTGCGGATTCCTGGAGGAGGTCGCTTGCGGACAGAAATTGGTTTGACACTCCGATGTTGGAAGCTTAGAGAAAGGACACTTTTCAGCGACTCGAACGCGGGTTAACTGACAAGGATCCAGCCATTTATGAAGAACATCCTTACGACTGCGGGTTTGGCGGCGGTGGCCGTCGCTGGTTTTCAGAGCACCTGCGCAGCGCAGGCCGTCACCGTCGACGACTCGAAGTGGTGGCAGGTCAGTGCAGCGCTGAGGGGTTTTTACGACGATAATTATCTCACCGCTCCCGAGGAGTTGGCGCAGGAGAGCCTCGGTTTTGAGGTGCGTCCTGGTGTCACTGTCGGACACAAGGGCGAGCAGCACCTGATCAAGCTGTCGACCACCTATTCAGCCCGCTGGTTCGAGGACCGCGAGGATGAAGAGTGGGATCACAGCTTGCTGGTGGATCTGGCTGGTGAGTATCAGGTGACCGAGAATCACGTTCTCCGCCTCAACGATACGTTCACGTACGCGAGCGAAGGCGCTTTGCTGGATCAGAACGGCGTCATCACGACTCCGATTCGCTCCGACAACTCAAATCTGCGAAATCTGGCGGACCTCAAGTACGTCGGGCAGTTGACCCGCCTGATCGGTCTTGAGCTCGGCTACCAGAACACCATTTACGATTACGATCAGGAGGGCGTGGGCAGCTACTCCGCGATCCTGGATCGCACCGAGCACCTGCTCCGTGGCGAGACGCGCTGGACGATCACGCCGACGCTGGCGGGCATCCTGGGATACTGGTACGAGATGGTGAACTTCTCCGGTGATGAGTTCATCGGCGCGTTCAACCCGAGCAAATCCGACATCCGTGACAGCTCCTCGCACTTCTTTGTGGCGGGTGCTGACTACACGGTGTCTCCGCACTGCTTCGTCTCCATCCGTGGCGGCGCCCAGAATGTCACCTACGACAATCTGGCTGGCGAACCCGACGAGTGGAACGGCTTCGGCGACGTGAACGCCACGTTTGAGTACGCCGAAGACAGCTACTTCCGCCTGGGTGGCAAGTACGGCCGTAACCGCACCGATCTGGTGGGTTACATCAACTCGGGCAACCTGACGCTCGACCAGGAAACGGTCACCATTTATGGCATGGTCAATCACAAGTTGACTGAAGCCCTTACGGCCCGCGCCTCCGGTCAGGTCCAGTTCGGCACGTTCAACGGTGGTGGGTACGACGACCAGGCGGAAGGCTTGTACGTCCTCGGGCTCACCCTGTCCTACGAACTCAACCAGTATCTCGCGCTCGAAGGCGGCTACAATTACGACCGGCTGGACTCGGACGATGCCCAGCGCACCTACAGCCGCAACCGGGTCTTCCTCGGTGTCCGTGGCCAGTTCTGAACCGATCCGGATCGGTCCTGCTGAATTTGACGTGTCGTCGGAGGGAGGCTGGATCTCACGTCTAGCCTCCCTTTTTCTTTATGGATAACTTCAAGGCCCCGGAGCCGACGGATTCCAAGCTCCATTTCCTCGACTACTGGCGGATTATCCGGATTCGGAAAACCGTCATTATCGCGGTCTTCCTCCTCGTCGTGATCACGACGACGGTGGTGACCTACATGCTGCCTGAGACCTTCATGAGCAGCACGAGGATCAAGGTGGAGAAGGATGCCTCGGATGTCGGTCTTATCGGGCAGATCACCGCTTCAGGGCCCCCGGACCCGTTCTTCCTTCAAACAGAGTTCGAAGTCATCCAGTCCAAGACGAATCTTTACCGGGTCATCAACGACTTGGATTTGAATCGTCGTTGGTCCAAGGAGTATCTCAGTCAGGGCACCCTCAAGAGCCCGGAAACGTTCGAGATCCTTCGCGATAAGATCGATGTACGTCAGTACCGCAACACGACGCTGATCGAGGTGCGCGTGTACAGCCGCAACAAGGCCGAAGCGGCCGAGATTGCCAACAAGATCGCGCAGGTCTACCGGGACGGCCGTATCAATGAGCGCGAGGACATGTCCAAGCGCGGCATCAGCCAAATCCGGGAGACCATCGAGACGCAGAAACGGAGAGTAGACGAACTCCAGGCGAGCCTGGACCTGCTGAAGGAGACGAACAACATCACGGACCTCATGATGGATGCCTACTCCCAGGGCACCCTCGAGGCGGATTTGGTTCGGCGCACGGATACGTTGAAGACGGGCACTCAGTCCCAGTTGGCGCGGGTGGAGTCGACCCTCGAGAGTCTCAAGAAGATGACCCCGGAACGGCTGCGCAACGCGCTGCCGACCATCAGCCCCGGTGAATCGTTGCTCATGGACCTGCTGCAGCGCGAGGCCGTCGCCAAGCAGGAATACCAGGTCAAACTGGAAACCCTTTCGAAAGATCACCCCGATGTGATCGTCGTGACCAATATGATCCGGCTGTTGAACAGCCAGATCACCGATCGCGTCAACGCGATCCTTGATGGCTTGCAGACCCAGGTCGCGTCGTACCGCACCGAGCTGGAGCAGTTGGAAGCCAAAGTGCGCCAGTTCAAGGAAGAGGACCAGCGTCGGGCGCGGGATTACCAACCTTACTTCCTGGCGAAACGCAAACTGGAGAATGAGAAGACGATGCTGGATCTCCTCAGCCGCAAGCTGGCGGCGGAGACTTTCGACAGCAACGTCGGCCGTACTTCGCTGGTCACAGTCATCGACCCTGCGGAAGAGGGATTGAAGCCGGTCAAACCCAACATCCCGCTGAACATCGCTTTCGGTGTTCTCGTGGGTCTCGTGGTTGGTATCGGTCTGGCGTTCTTCATCGAGTATCTGGATACCTCGGTGAAGACCATCGACGACGTGGAACGCTCGCTTCAGGCGCCTGTGCTCGGCGTCATTCCGCAGAACGTGGGCTCACTCCTGGATGAAGGGCCGGAAAGTCCGCACGCCGAGGCGTACCGCGTGCTCCGCACCAATATTCTCTTCACCAGAAAGGACGAGACATTTAACACCATCACGATTGTCTCGGGTGGTGCGGGTGAGGGTAAATCGACCACCCTGTTCAACCTAGCGGTCATCTTCGCGCAGAACGGAAGCCGGGTTCTCGTGGTCGATTCCGACCTCCGTCGACCGAGCATGCACCGGTTTTTCAAGGTCTCGAACTCGCTCGGTCTGACTAATTATCTCCTGGGGCAGAACAAGCTCGAGGAAGTGATTCAGTCCACGACGGCACTGAAGACCCTCGACTTTCTGCCCAGCGGCAAGCTGCCCAGCAGTTCGATGGGTATTTTGAGCTCCGCGCAGATGAAGGAGCTCATTGCCGAGGTCAAGCGTCGCTACGACTACGTGTTCTTCGACTCACCGCCGATCATGGGTGTGAGTGACGCGGTGGTGCTGGCCAGCGAGGTGGATATCTCGCTCCAGGTCATTCAGTACCGCAAGTATCCGCAGGCCATGACCATGCGCGCGAAGCAAATGGTCTCCAAGGTCGGCGGCTACCTGGTGGGTATCGTCCTCAACAACATCAACATGTCGCAGGACGAGAACTACTATTACTACAGCGGGTACTACTACGATTACTACCAGTCCCGCGAGAAGGACGAGGCTTCGACCGACGAGGCGGAGCCGAAGAAGAACGGGTCCGGAGATCCCTCCCGGATCGATCTGAAGAAGAAATACTAGGCAATTCCTCGGCCACCATGGTGCACACGTTCTTGAAAGGTTTGCGGCGACTGCCAGCTCTGGCAGCGGTCTGGATGGGTTTGGTGGTGATCGCCGCCGGCTGCGCCGGTGGTGGCGGCACCGGGCCTTCCGCTGGCGGAGCCAAGGCTGGCAGCGGGGCCACTGGCGCCCCAGCCCTGCAGGATACCTTGCGCATCGGCGACATGGTCGACGTGCGCTTCTCCGGGACCTCGGCGCCTCCGGAAGATGTGGCTGAGCGTATCAAGGAGGACGGGACCATCACGCTGCCGCTCGTGGGTGCGATCCGCGCGGATAACAAGACTTCCGGGGAGCTACAACGCATCATCCAGGAGAGTTTCGTTCCCAAGTACTACAAGCGACTCACCGTCACGGTGAAGACCGAGAACCGCGTCTTCTTCGTCGAAGGCGAGGTGCGCCGTCCTGATCGTTACATTTACACGGGCGAAATCACCGTGCTGAAGGCGGTCGCCACGGCGGGCGGGTTCTCGGATTTCGCCGCGCGCCGTCGAGTGGAGTTGATCCGCTCCACGGGAGAGCGTCTCATCATCGACGCCTCGCGCGCACGGGACAACGCCGAGGTGGATGCCACGGTGTACCCTGGAGATCGTATCTCCGTTCCGCGTCGCGGCGTGCTTGGTCGCTGAGGCTCCGCCCCGTGCGACCTCCGGTTTTCCAGATCTCTGTTTCCCTTCCTGGTTTGAGGCCCGCCCAGCATCTGGTGCGGGCCTTTCCATTGACGATTGGGCGTTCTGCGGACTGCGGATGCCGGATTGAGGCAGCGGGAGTCTGGGACCAACACCTCCTCGTCACTCAGGATCGTCGCGGATCGCTGCAGGCGCAGGTGGTCGGGAATGCTCTGGCCAGTGTGAACGGGGAGCGGTTTGAGGAGCGTCCGCTGCGCCTCGGGGAACGCCTCACGCTGGGGACGGCGGTGGTGGAGTTGGCGCTCGCGCCAGTGGTTCGGAAGCCACTGTGGCGCCAGGAGTTGCTCGTGGGGATGCTGCTCCTCGGCGTGCTGGCCGGGCAGGTGGCGGCCGGGTGGTGGTTGGTGACTCGCTAGGGAGCGGCGGTGGGGGGAGAAAGCAAACGCCCCGGCATCAGAACGATGGCGGGGCGCACAATCGGGTCGAACCCAGGTGAGGCTAGTGCCTCTGAGGCTATTGCTTCTGGATATCGAGACCTTCGAACGGGCTATTCGCGAACCCGGCCGACTTCGAGGACGAGGATTTGCCGTGCGCCGGGGCGCTATTGTTTCCGTGACCCCCGCCGCCTGCCGCGGTTTCTTGGGCGGGACGAGGGGGAGTGGTGGAAACGGCAGGAGTACCCGCCGGCGTTTCGTCGGGCCCTGCCTCCGTCGTCTCGGCCTTCTTGCCCGCCTCACCCTGGTCAGCCTCAGAAGGGTGCTTGGCGCGTTTGCTCTTGGGCAGCGGGCTGATCATGACGTTGATCGAGCGCCCGTTCAGCTTGGGTTCGAAATCCGGATGTCCCCAGGTGGAGATCTCCTTCAGGAACCGCCGAACCACTTGAAAGCCAAACTCGGTGTGGGCCATCTCGCGTCCGCGAAACCGAAGTGAGGCCTTCACCTTCATGTCCTCGCAGAGGAAGTCGATGGCGTGCGTCTTTTTGGTTTCGAAGTCGTGGGGGTCGATCGTCGCGCTGAGCTGGATTTCCTTAACCTTGTTCGCGTGCTGATGCTTCTTGTTCTCCTTCTGGCGCTTTTCGAGTTCGTATTTGTACTTGCCGAAGTCGACGACGCGACAGACCGGAGGATTGGCATTGGGCGCGACCTCCACCAAATCGACGCCTTTGATCCGGGCGAGGGAGATGGCTTCGCTCAGGGGCATCACCCCGAGCTGTTCCCCTTCATTGCCAATCACGCGCACTTCACGTGCGCGGATTTTACCATTGATGCGGACGGCTGGTCCGCCGGGTGCCTGACGAGGCGAGAAAGGGCGGCTCAAGCAACCCCCACGAGTTGAGTAATCATTACGCTAGCGCGCAACGCCACTTGGGTTCCGTACATGCAAGACACTTCTGGGTGAGCGATATAGGCTTCCTGCGCCAAGGCTGCAAGAGCGATTTTTGTGAGGCCTCGTACGGGACGGCGTCCCGGGCGGAGGTCTCGAGGGGTTTGGGGAGGAGAAAAGTGGTGCTGCCCGGGCCAGGGGGGGATCACTCGGAGGGCAGCGAAATCACGCTGCTGGCCGTGTTGGTGCCGAGCTTCCCCGACAGCGTGGCGGTGGGCATGGCGCCGACGGAGTTGATGTTGTACTGCTCGCCAGCGATGGCTTTAGGCCAGCCGTCGTAAGGCTTCAGATCGTCGGCGCTCGGCGTTTCGCCACTGCCTTTGTTGTTCTCCAGCGCCCAGAGGTTCTTGGCGGCGTCGATCTTTCGCAGGTTCTGCTCGATCATCTTCAGTTGGGCTCGTTCCCGGTTCTTGCTGATGTTGGGGATGATCGCAATGGCGAGAAGTCCGATGATGCCAACCACGATCATGATTTCAATGAGCGTGAAGGCGGACCTGCGAATCGGTTTGATCTTCATGGTGTGCTGCGGTGAAACGTCCGTCGGGCGGCGACTCCAACTTGATTTCGACGTCAAGCTAGGTGGCCCCGGTATCAGTCGTCAATGGCAAGGGAACACCATTCGCAGGGAAAGGTTTCGCCCGTCTTTCAGGGATTCCGTCTGGCGCAGGGGGTCGCACCCCCCAACCATGGCTCGGTGAATCCGTCCGCCGCCCTGTCCTCCCTCCGGCCACGCGCTGGGCCCGACCGCGCTGGCATCCGAGAGCGCCTGGCTGGAGAATCCCGGCGCCGATTCCTGACCCGAGGGGCGGCGATGATTTCCGGTGTATCGATGGCGCTGGCGACGGGTTGTGCCGGCGGTAGGCGTGGCCGTGTGTTTTTGGCTCGGTTCATGGCCGACATCACGGTTCCGCTCGGTCACGGCATGATGGGAGGAGCGTGGAAGGCCGTGCGGGTCGTGGATCCACTGGAAGTCCATGGCTGGGTCCTGCTGTCCGATACCTTGCCGATCGTGTTCGCGTCGTTGGACTGGTGTGAACTTCGTAACGAGGGCTATCACGACTGGCAGGCAGCCCTGGCTCGCGCGGCGATGACCACGCCGGACCGGGTCATGCTGACTACGGTGCACCAGCACGATGCCCCGGTGGTGGATCCGGGGGCAGAACGGCTGCTGCGCGCTCGGAGGCTTGAGGGCTCGGTGTGCGATCCCGCATTCCACCAATTGGTCCTGGAGCGGGTGGCCGCCGCGGTGCGTCGGTCCTTGTCGGATCCGATCGAGGTCACCCACCTCGGGCACGGCCAGGCCCAGGTGGAGCGCGTGGCCTCCAACCGTCGGTACCTCATGCCGGATGGAGGGGTGCGATTCGATCGGACCAGTGCGACCCGGAACGCGTTCGCCATCGAGGCCGGGGAAGGAGTCATTGATCCCATCCTGCGCACGCTGAGTTTCTGGTCGGGGGATGTTCCGCTGAGCACCACTTCCTTCTACGCGGTTCATCCCATGAGCTACTACGGCCAGGGAGAGGTGTCGGCGGATTTCCCCGGGATCGCGCGGCGCTTGCGAGAGACGCAGCTGCCTGGTTGCCAGCAGATCTATGCCTCAGGGGCCAGCGGGAACGTCACGGCGGGCAAATACAACAGCGGGGCCAGGGAGAATCGCGCGGTGCTGGCTGGACGGCTTGCGGATGCCATGTCGCGGGCTTGGGACACAACCCGGCGCGTGCCGATTTCCGCCCCGGGCTTCCGTTCGTCCGCAGTGACGTTGCCGGTACGTGATTCCGCCGGATTCGATGCCGAGTCCCTGGAAGGGCAACTGCGTCCCGGCGTGGCGCCGTTCAAGCAGTGCCTTGCGGCGATGGGCCTGAGTTGGCGCGAGCGCGTCGCCACAGGAAGGCCGATCGCGGTCCCGTGCCTCGATTTTGGGGAGGCCGCGCTGGTGGTGCTTCCCGGCGAGAGCTACGTCGAGTTTCAACTCCTGGCCCAGTCGCTGCGACCGGAGGCCATGGTTTGCGTGGCTGGGTATGGTGACGGCGCGACCGGGTATGTCCCCACGGAGCGGCATCGGGAGGAGGGCGATGCTAATCTGGCGGATTGGTGCTGGGTCGGGCCCGGGTCGGAGCGAAACCTGACCGAGGCTTTGCGAGCGGTGCTGCGCCCGCGGTGATCCCCGGAGTGTCGTTCGCACGACGCGCCCTGTCTTGCGGCTTGAGCGCGCCGTGGCCCTGTGCAAAAGGTGGCGGTGTGAAGATCGGGTCCAGCTTGAATCGAGTCGCCGTCGGAACCAAGGGATGGGCACTGGCGGTCCTCGTTGGCTGGCTGGCGGGGTGTGGTGGCGAAAGGCCGGAGGTTACGCAGGCCCCCGACCCGGGGGTTGCCCCCCAAGGGGAGCCGATCCGGGGGGAACCGATCGGCGCGACTGCCGAAGTCCGTGTCGCGGTCCAGAGTGCGCCGGTTCCATCGGTTGCGGATCCGGCGAACTCCAAGCCCCAGGGAAGCACGGGCACCGTCACCACCACGACTGTTAATGCGACGGCGAGCGTGGCTGCTCCAGGGGCTGCTGCACCCGTATCCGCGGTGACCGCGCTCTCCTCTGCGACCGAGTCGAGGCGGGTTATTTCCTCGGCTGTCGCCAGCGCGGCGGAGGCGTCGTCGGGCGGCGGTGCCGGTGCCGTGAGTCTGGCCGCCAAGGTGGCGGGAACGCCGACGGAGCCCCTGACGCTGGGCTTCGATCGGTTGTCGTCGTTCAAGTACGACCTGCCGGACGGCCCGGTCGACACCAACGTCGTGACCCAGGTGACTGCGCCGAGCCAGATTCCCGAGTCCATACGCGCGTTGAACAACCAATTCGTGGCCTTGAAGGGCTACATGCTGCCGCTGAAGGTGGAGAAGGGTCTGGTCACCGAGATGCTGATCCTACGGGACCAGTCCATGTGCTGTTATGGCGCTGTCCCTCGCATCAACGAATGGGTGAGCGTCAAGATGGTCAGCGCCGGGGCAAAGCCGGTGATGGACCAAGCCGTCACCCTCTTTGGGCGGCTCAAGGTGGGCGAGATGTACGAAAACGGATACCTCGTCGGTATTTACGCCATCGACGGCGATCGCGTGGCGGGCCCGCTCGACATGTAGGGTAGGCCGCCAACCCGCGGCCCTGTCCGAGCGGAGGGGGATCTGGGGGAGCAGCAGTGAAAAGGACGGAACGACTCTGATCAGGGCGCGGCGGGGGCGCCCGAGGCGTCCGGATTCGGCTGGGTATGGCGGATATCCTGCGCTTCGGAGAAGTAGACCACTTCTTCGGCGATGTTTTTGGCATGATCCCCGATGCGCTCCAGTCGCTTGGAGATGGCCATGAGGTTTAGGCACCGGGAGATGTTCGCGGGGTTTTCCGCGATGAAGCTCGTCAGTTCGCGGTGGAGCTGCTTGTTGAGCAGGTCGACTTCCTTGTCCCTCGGGATCACCGCGCGCGCTCTTTCGGAGTTGCTGTCGACAAAGGCGGAGATGGCGGTCTCGAGCATTTCGAGGACCATGTTGGCCATGCGCGGGAGGTCGACGTAGGGCTTGAGGAGGGGTTCGCGGTTGAGTTCCCGGGCGCGCCGGGCAATGGCGGTGGCTTCATCCCCGACTCGCTCGAGGTCGTGGCTGATCTTGGTGGCGACCATGATCAATCTCAGGTCCCGCGCGAGTGGAGCGCGAAGCAGCAAGAGAACGGCCACCTCGTCGACATCCTTTTCGAGCGTGTCGAGGGCGGTGTCCTCATCCTCAACCTTGTTTGCCAGATCATCGTCACGATCGATCATGGCCTTCACGGCTTGCCGCACGGCGGTGGAGGCGAGGCTCGCCATGGTGAGGAGGCGCTCGCGGAGCCCGCGGATGTCGGCTTCGAAGTGGGTCATGGCTTGGGGGTGGGGAATCGTCTCAACCGAACCGGCCGGTGACGTAGTCTTCGGTCTGTTTGCGCTGGGGATTGGTGAAGATGCGCGTCGTGCGATCGTACTCGATGAGTTCGCCGATGTAGAAGAACGCAGTGTAGTCCGAAATACGTGTCGCCTGCTGCATGTTGTGGGTCACGATCACGATGGTGAACTCCTTCTTCAGGTCGAGGATGAGTTCCTCGACCTTCATGGTGGCGATGGGGTCAAGGGCGCTGGCGGGTTCGTCCATCAGCAGGATCTCGGGGCGGATGGCGATGGCGCGCGCGATGCACAGGCGCTGTTGCTGGCCGCCGGAGAGCCCGAGCGCACTCTCGTGTAAGCGATCCTTGACCTCGTCCCATAGTGCGGCGCCGCGGAGGGAACGCTCGACCACTTCATCGAGGGTCTTGCGATCGCGGGTCCCGTGGAGCCGAAGGCCGTAGGCGATGTTTTCGAAAATGGATTTGGGGAAGGGATTGGACTTCTGGAACACCATCCCGACCCTCTTTCGTAGTTCAATGACATCGACGTCCGGACCGAGGATGTCTTCGCCGCCAATGCGGCATTGGCCCTGGACGCGGACGGTGTCGATCAGGTCATTCATCCGGTTGAAGCAACGGAGGAAGGTGGATTTGCCGCAACCGGAGGGACCGATGAAGGCGGTCACGACCTTCTCCTGGATCTTCAGGGAGATGCTCTTCAGCGCCTGGGCCTTGCCGTAAAACAGGCTCAATCCCTCGGTTTCAATGATCGAGCGCTGGACCGCTTCCGGGCTTGGAGGAGACCCAGATTCCGTGGCCGGCCGGGGGCGAGGGGGGAATACGTCTGACATGGGAGGACTCGATCAGTGGGCGGCGCGCATCTGTCGTCGGATCCGGGATCGGACGATGACCGCGATCAGGTTGAGACCGAAGGTGAGGGCGAGAAGGACCACCACGGTGCCGAAGAGGATGGGGCTGGTGAGTTCGACGTTGGGTGACTGGGTGGAGAGCACATAGACGTGGTAGGCCAGATCCATGAACTGGTCGGTCAGGGACTTGGGGGTGTCCCTGAGATAATACGCGGCGCCAGTGAAGAGGATCGGGGCCACCTCGCCGGCGGCGCGGCTGATGGCGAGGATTCCACCCGTGAGGATGCCCGGCAGGGCGTTGGGCAGCACGATCCGCAGGATGGTTTCCAGCTTGGTCGCCCCGAGCGCGAGACTGGCCTCGCGGAGCCCCGGTTGGATGGCCTTCAGGGCTTCCTCAGTGGCGACGATGACCACGGGGACGGTCATGACGGCGAGGGTGAGAGATGCCCAGAGCAGCGCGGGTTTGCCCCAGTGTGGCTCGGGGGATCCGGAGAGGCTGTCGAGGGAGCCGCCCAGGAAGCTGATGAAGAAGCCGACGCCAAAAAGCCCGAAGACGATGCTGGGCACTCCGGCCAGGTTGTTCACGGCACTGCGGATGAACCGCGTGAGGAGCGACCCGGAGCGCGCATACTCGGTGAGGTAGATGGCGGTGATGACTCCCACCGGAATCACGAAAACCGTCATGAGCAATACGCGAGCCGCGGTCCCGATGATCATCGGAAAGATCCCGGCCCTCGAGGCGTCGAACATGTCGGTGTCCGTTCCGCCGGTGATAAAATGCCAGGACACCTGTCCGCCACCCCGCCAGAAGAGATACCCCAGGATGACGCCCAGGATGGCCAGGATGAAAAGCGTCGCCAGGCCAGTCAGCCCGGTGAAGAACGCAGCGACGGGATCGATCGAGGGTTTGTTGAAACGTCCCTTCATTTCTTTCCCTCCAGCCGGCCTTTGAGCCGGTGGATGACGACGTCTCCGGCGAGATTGGTCAGGAAGGTCACGATGAAGAGCAGGGTGCCCAGGACAAAGAGCATGCGGTAGTGGTGGCCCCCGACCACGGTCTCCCCGAGTTCCGCCGCGATGGTGGCGGTGATGGTGCGCACCGGTTCGATCAGGCTGGGGGAGAGAATCGCGGCGTTTCCACTGGCGATCAGGACCACCATGGTTTCGCCGATGCAACGGCCGAAGCCCAACACCACCGCGGCGAAGAGCCCGGGGATGGCGGCCGGCACGACGATCTGCCACGCCGCGGCCCATTTGGAGGCGCCGAGCGCCAGGGCGGCCTGGGTGTAGCTGCGGGGCACGCTGGTGAGCGCATCCTCGGCAATCGAGAAGATAACCGGCACACAGGTGAGCCCGAGTGCGATTCCGGCCAGGAAGGCGTTCAGCCGGTATTGGTAACCGAACAGGGACTGCAGGGCGGTCGCGAGGACGAGCAGGGCGAACGCGCCCAGGACCACTGAGGGCACCGCCGACAGCATCTCGATGGCGGGCTTGATCCACTCCTTCCACCGTGGATTGGCCAATTGGGAGACGTAGATCGCCGCCGCAAGGGAGAGGGGAACGGCGAAGAGGAGGGCCACGATGGTGGTCTTCAGGCTGCCGACCACCAGCGGCATGATGTTGTACTTGTGGATCCCCGAGACGGGCTGCCAGACGTACACCGGTTTGTCATAGTCGGACCATTGGAAGGGGAAGAGGAGATAGCGCCAGGCCACGGTGTTGAGCTCGGCGTCGCGACTCGGTTTCTCCTCGGCGGAGGCTTCGATCCGAACCTCCATCAGGGACTGGATGGTGTCCCGATCCATGGAACTGAACTCTTGGGCACTGAGCCCGAGGTAGGCTCGCAACTGGGCCGGCGTCAGCGTGTTCATCGCCTCCACCGGGAGGGGCTTCTCCTGCGCGGCAGCGCTCGAGACCCGGCCCAGCAGAACGGGAAATGCCTCCCGGCCGACGAACAGGAAGATCAGAAAGACCATCGCGATCGTGGACAGCGAGATGGCGAGGATCAGCTTTTCGGCGATGACTTCACCCAGGCGGGCCTGGTGCCCACGGCGGATTCCCATCCAGCCTTCCGTACGTCGAGGCTTTGCAGTGGGGATGTGTTCGGGCACGACGGCAGCCTAGAAGGGTGGAGGTTGGATCGCCAACGGACAATTGCGTGACGGAATCCGTGGGAGGATGAAACCGGGACCGGGGGTGTGTGGACCCCGATGCCGGATCCCGGTGATGGATCCGGCACGCGACGGCTGGCGGGGGATCACTTCTTCCGCAGGTGCGGAGGAAGCGGGAAGTAGCCGACGTCCTTGACAACCTTCTGGCCGTCGTCGCTGCGGATCCAATCCAGGTCCTCCTTGATCTCCCCCTTCTCGAGTTCCGGATTCAGGTAGACGAAGAGGTAACGCCAGATCGGGTATTTCTGGGCCAGCACGGTTTCCTCGGTGGGATCGATGGCGTCACCGCCCTTGGTCTCGGAAACCTTGATGTGCTTGGCGCCGGCGCCGTAAGCGGCGCCGCCGTAGCCGATGGCGTTGGCATCGCTGGCCACCGCTTGCAGAACCTGGGCGGTGCCGGCGAGGGTTTGGGCTTTGGATGCGAAATCCTTTCCCTGCAGCACCTTTTCCTTGAAGAACTCATAGGTGCCGGAGCTGTTTTCGCGGCTGTAGAGGATGATCGGCGCATCGGGTCCACCGACATCCTTCCAGTTGGTCACTTTGCCGGTATAAATGTCGCGAATCTCCTCGAGGCTCAGGGCGGCGACGGGGTTCTTTTCGTTCACGTAGACCGAGAGCCCATCCATGGCGACCGCGTACTCGCGGGGGCGTTTGGAGAAGGCCTTGATGCATTGCTCGATCTCCTTGGCGCGGATTTTGCGCGAGGCGTTGGCGATGTCGGTCTGCTTATTTTGCAGGGCGGCGAACCCGGTGCCGGAGCCGCCACCGGTGACCTGAACCTTGGTGGTCGGGGTCTTCTGCATGTAAGCTTCGGCCCATTTCTGGCCGAGGATCACCATGGTGTCGGAGCCTTTGACGGTGATTTCGCCGGCCACCGCCTGCAGCGACAGGGAGGCGGCCAGGGAGAGCAGCGTGATTCGTAGGAAGGTCATATTCATAGGCATCAGTTGGAGGGGGAGTGTGTTTCGAATGCGTGACGCGACGGTGGCGAATGCTAGAACTTCCAGACGGCGTCGATCTGGAGGCGGTCCATGTTGCTGTCCGTGCCCGGGAGGTACTCCTCGATGAGGTCGAGGTTGATCCAGGTGAGGTTGAGGGTGAGCGAGTCGTAGGGGGAATAGCCGAACCGCAGCCAATGCCCGCGGATGTTGGTTCCCGCGGAGTAACCCGCACCCGCTGCGCGGAGAACGCCGGGCACGCTGGCCGCCGAGAAGCGCCCGGAGTAGAACGCGCCGGAATCGGAGTCGGACAACTCCTCCCACCAGGCGTCGCCTTCCAGAACCTTGTATCGATAGGTGATCTCCCAGGTCCGCTTCTTGCCCGCTTTGCCGAAGGAGATGCCGCCATGATAGCCGCTGTTTTGTTCGTCCGCTCCGAAGTTGTGGATGTATTCGCCGAACACGCGAATCGGGAATGCGCCTGCGTACAGGGGGACGGATTCGAGGGTGCGGGTGATACCCACATCCGCGATCAGCGCCTCGAACGTCTCGACGGGGGCACCCAGGGTGAAGCTGGTGCCATCGGCCGACTTCTGGACAACCCGGCTGTTGCCGGAGTTCAGGTCGGGAACGGCACTGCTGCCAAGCTGATCCTCGTTGAGGATGCCAAGGAAAGCTGCCCCGAGGCTGGTGGACCACTTGGGCGACCAGAGGGAATCCAGGCGCATCTGGCCGCCCATGAGATAGGGGTCCTTGCCCGAACCGCCGATCTCATCCAGCACGAACTGGACGGCGTTGAACTTGAGGGAGTGCGTGGCGTCGAGGGTGTAGCTGAACTGCTCCGCCAGACCTTCCGGGGTGTAGTCGTTGTCGAACGTGAGATCCGAGGTCACCAGCGGGTTCTCCATCTTCCCGAGCGTGAACGTGCCCTGCCAAGCCCCGGTATTGATGGGGCTCCACTTGGCATAGACAGTGTCGAGGAAGAGGCCCTTCTTTGCCCCGTTGTTTTGGAGGGATTGATTGTTCGAGATCGGGTCGCTGCCCGCAGTGATGCGGCTGGCCGAGTCGATGTCGCCGGAGCCCAGGCGGAAGCCCACTTCGAAATCATCCATCATCACCGCCGTGAATCCGGCGCGCAGCCGGTATCGCCAGCGGGCGCGATCCGCAAAACCGTTCTCCGGCCCATAGAAACCCTCGAAGCGGCCGCGAAAATCTCCGTTCAAGCGCAGGCTCGAGACCCATTCCGGCATCCCACTCTTGACCGAGTAGGCCTTGTTGAAATCGCGGTCCGCATCCTCGCGGAGCTGGTTTCCCTCGTCCACGGTCAGGATCCCCTTGTCGACGAGCTTGTCGATCAGGCTGTCGGCCGTTTGACCGTGCCCGACGGCTGGCGCCACGAGGATTCCGGCGGCGACGGTAGCGGTGGCGAGGTTTCGGTGGAGACGTTGCATGCGGTCGGTGGAGTGCGGGTCGGAGTTGGGGCGTATGGCGTGCCGTTCCCTTGGCTTGGGGCGGCGGGCAGAAGGTCTGGCTGGGCCGTCACGAATCGGTGGCTTAATTGTGACAAAAGGGTTACGAAACCCAAGTCGATCGGCTGAGACGGTGCCTCGGCTGGGTCTGGTGCCGGTTAGGCGATGGCTCTGAAACATTTATCGGTCAGCATGTTACGACTTGTGGCGGCTCGTCGCGTCCAGTGGCTCGAGAGCGGCGCGATCCGGCTTAGGGCCACGGCGCGGGAATGAGTCAAACAAGGGCAAATCATGTTTTCTCTTCAACGATTGATGGGGAAGGACGAGATCTTTTTGGATCTCCTGGAGGCGTGCGCCGCGGAGGCGCAGGCCAGTGTGAAGCGATTGACCGCGGTGCTCACGCCGGGCGGACGGCTCGGGGATCTGGATGTCCTCCTGGGGAAGGAACGGCTCGAACGGAAGCTCCTCAAGCAGATTGAGGAGGCGCTCGTTCGAACGTTCATCACCGGTCTGGAGCGCGAGGACATCGAGGCGTTGGCCCGGTCGTTGTACAAGCTGGTGAAGACCACGGAGAAGTTCGCTCAGCGGTACCGTCTCGTGGGGGACTTGGTGCAGGGGGTCGATTTCTCCCAGCAGGCGAAGCTGATCGAGGAAGCGGTGGGGATTCTGGGGGAGATGATCCGGGATCTGCGCAAGCTTCCGCCGCTTGAGCGAGTGAAGGAACTGAACGACCGCCTCGAGGCCACCGAAGACGCCGCGGATTCCGTGGTGGACGATCTGGTTCGGGATCTCTACCACGCCAACCTGCCGCCGGGTCAGTTTCTGGCCCGCAAGGATCTGTACGATCTGCTCGAGAAATTGGTGGATCGTTGCCGCGACGTGGGGGCGATCTTCACCCACGTGGTCATGAAGAACTCCTGAGTCCACCATGCTCCTGATTCTCTTCGTGATCCTGGTGGCCCTGGTGTTTGAGTACATCAACGGTTTCCACGACACCGCCAATTCGATTGCGACCGTGGTGGCGACGAAGGTGCTGACGCCCCGTCAGGCGGTGTTCATGGCCGCGGTGACGAATCTGGCAGGGGCACTAAGCGGGTCCGCGGTGGCGAGCACCATTGGGAAGGGTTTGGTGGATATCCAATACGTGACGCCGGCGACGGTCCTCTGCGGGTTGCTGGGTGGGATTGCCTGGAACCTGATCACCTGGTGGAAGGGGCTGCCGTCGAGTTCGAGCCACGCCATCATCGGAGGTTTGGTCGGTTCCACCCTCGGGGTGTCTCATGGCGATTGGAAGGTGATCAAATTCTTCGAGGACAAGTCGAAGATCGTCTCGGTCCTCGACCCTGCGACGGGCGCGATGGTGGAGCGGACCGTGGTGGAGCACGGGGGTTTGGTGCCCAAGGTGATCGTCCCGATGTTCACCTCCCCGGTGATCGGCCTGGTGCTTGGTTTTCTGGTGATGGGCCTGCTCTATTTTCTGCTGCGCAAGGCGCGGCCGCGCTTCGTGAACCGGTTCTTCGGCAACGCCCAGCTTTTGAGTAGTTGCTGGATGGGATTCAGCCACGGGCTGAACGACGCCCAGAAGACGATGGGTATCATCGCGCTGTCGCTGGTCGCGGCCACCAGCGCGGGGGCGTTCACGGGATTGCCCGATTTCCTTTCGTTCCTGCGCACCCCGTCGCCCGAGGCGGGTAAAGCCCTTGAGGTGGCGGTCTGGATCAAGGTGGTCTGCGCTCTCACCATGGCCGCGGGTACCTACGCAGGGGGGTGGCGCATCATCCGGACCCTGGGGCACAAGATGGTTAAGCTGCACGCGGTCCACGGCTTCGCCGCTGAAACTTCGGCGGCCACGATCATCGGGCTGGCGAGTCACTGGGGGATACCGCTCTCCACGACCCACGTGATCTCGTCCTGCATCATGGGCGTCGGCTCGGCGAAAAGTGTCCGGTCGGTGAAGTGGCTCGTCGTCGAGCGCATGGTATGGGCCTGGGTCTTCACCATCCCGGTGACCGCCGGGATCGGCTACGGGCTGGTGCGGTTGTTCGGGCTGGGCTGACGGGCACCCGTCTCCCACCGGCGCGGGGCTGCGAAGTCCTGCGGGGGATGCTCCCTCATCAGCGCGCCGGTCGGCTTCCCGGCGTTGCTTTGGGCGTTCGGCATGTCACGTGATCGTCACGCCGACGACTCCGTTGCGAAACGCTCCGACCTGAGGGTGCGCCCATGCGTTGGGCAATCCATGCGGCGCGCTTGCTATCCCTGACCGTCACTTTGGGGGCGGGACGGGACTTGGTGCGCGGGGCGGACAGTCCCCTGGGCCAGGCCCGGACGGGGATCGAGCAATGGGTCGAGGCGCGGCAGCTACTCTCGCGAACGCGCGCGGATTGGGAGGGGGAGAAGGAGATGTTGGTGCAGTCGAAGGGCCTCTACGAGCGGGAGCTTCGTGGCCTGGACGAGCAGATGACCCGGGTTTCCACGAATTCGACCCAAGTGGATCGGGAGCGGGCGGTGGCGGAGAAAGAACTCCAGGAAGCGAACGACACCCTGGCCCACGCGCGCGGTTCCGTGGCGCTTCTCGAACAAAAAATACGCGTATTGCTCCCGCGCCTCCCCGCACCGCTGACCGATGCGATGAAGGCCCTCGTGGCGCGGCTCCCGGACGACTCGGAATCCACCAAGCTGGGTGCGGTGGAACGCGCGCAGACGGTGGTCTCGGTGTTGAACGAAATCGACAAGTTCAACAATGCCGTCTCGATCTACTCCGAGAAGCGCCAGAATCCCGCTGGCGAAGAGATCTCGGTGGAGACCGTCTATGTCGGGCTTGGTGCGGCCTACTTCGTCAACCAGACCGGAGACTTCGCGGGCACGGGGCGCCCGGGTGCGAACGGCTGGGAATGGACTGCGGATCCCAGGCTGGCCGGTCCGGTGCGCGAAGTCGTGCGCATCTATCGCGGTGAGCGGACCGCGACCTTTGTCCCTCTTCCCGTTTCCATCCAATGAAGCCGTCTTCGATTCTGTGGTGGGTACGCGCTGTGGCGCGGCCCGGTGTATTGGCCCTCGTGTTGGCCGCCGGGTCGGTTCATGCCCAGGATCTGTCGGCCCTGGCGTCCGGAGCCTCGGCGGATTTGGAGCGGGCGCTGGCCGACCTCGCAGAGACACGCAAGTCCGTGGAAGCCGAGCGGGTGCCTCTCTCGCGCGAGTTGGCCGCGATGGAACAGCGCTTGGTGGACCGCCGAGCGGAACTGGGAAAGGCCCAGCGCTTTCAGGAGAATCAACTCGTCGAACTCAACGCCTTGAAGACCGAAGCGAAGCGGCGTGGGGACGAGGTGAAGTACGTCGATTCGCTCCTTTCCGAGTACGCCAAAGCCTTCCAGTCACGGTTGCATTTTGTCGAAGAACCCCGTTTCGCGAAACTGTTCGCCGAATTGGAAAAGGCGGGGGCTCCGGAACTGGGATGGGTTCCGCGCTGGGATCTTCGCGTTTCAGCGCTGACCACGGCGATTGGACGTGTCGAGGGTGCCCTCGGAGGGGAACGATTTGAGGCGAAGGCGCTCGACAAGCGGGGCCTGCTGCACGCGGGCCATGTGGCGCTGGTCGGCCCGTTTGCCGTCTTTGCCAGCGGCTCGGGCGAGGTGGCGGGCCCGCTCCAGCAGGAACTGAACAAGGCGGATCCGAGCGTGGTCGAGGTGGATCGCGCGATTGCCGACGCCAGCCGTCAGTTGGCTTCCACGGGCACGGGGAACGTCGCCCTCGATCCGACCTTGGGGAACGCGTTCAAGCTGGCCGCCCTCAAGGAGAGCCTCGTGGAGAAGCTGGAGAAGGGGGGGTGGGCGATGATTCCGCTGCTCGGCATCGGGTTCGCGGCTGCCGTCATCGCCTTGTTGAAGTGGATCCAGCTTTCGCGTTTCCGCCTGGCCAAGGAGTCGGATCTCCAGAAGGTGTTGGGTCACCTGGAACAAGGCCAGCGGGATCAGGCCTTGTCCCATGCGCGCTCCATCTCGGGTCCGGCCGGGGAACTCCTGTCCACGGCCATCCAGCATGTCGACGAGAAGAAGGAGTACATCGAGGAGATCCTTTACGAACGCATGCTGGCCGCGCGCACCAAGCTGGAGCGCGGGCTGCCGTTTCTGGCTCTGACTGCGACGACGGGGCCCTTGCTCGGTTTGCTCGGCACGGTCATGGGCATGATTGCGACCTTCAAACTGATCTCCAGCTTTGGGAGCGGCGATCCGAAGGTCCTGGCCGCCGGAATCTCTGAGGCGCTGATCGCCACGGCCACCGGCATGACCGTGGCCATTCCCGCCCTGCTTCTGCACGCCTTCCTGGCCCGCATGGCCAAGGGAATCATCGGCAGCATGGAACAGACCGCCGTCGGGTTCATCAACGGCGTACCCGAGGTGGAGAAGGCACCGTTCTCCTGAGCACCCACTGCCGCCCCACGCCATGAATCCAGCTCTTGAACGCACGGTGCTCGAACAGCTCCTCCACACCTGGTCCACCGGGGGATGGGTGATGATCGCGCTCGCGATTCTGGGGTTCCTGATGTACGCCACCGCGGCCAATCTCCTGGCCTCGCTCTACTACCGGGGACTCAAGGACGCGACCGACACGGTCCTCAAGGGATGGATCACCAGCCCGGAATCCGCCCCGCGCCGCATCCGGGAGCTGATTCGGTACACGCAGGACGGCGTGCAATCGCTGCGCCACATCGAGGGCCGCTTCCGTGAGGTCGAGGCGTACAAGGTCCCCCAGGTCGATCGCAAGATCACCTCGCTCGGCGTCATGGTGGTGGCCGCGCCCCTGTTCGGCCTGCTCGGCACGGTGCTCGGAATGCTGCTGACCTTCAAAGCCATCGGTGTCGGCGGAAGTTCGGTGTCGGAGATCGTCGCCAAAGGGATCAGCGAAGCCCTGGTCGCCACCCAGACCGGGCTGACGGTGGCGCTACCGGGATGGATGGCGGCCTTCCTGGCGAAACGTTGGCGGACCGAGTACGTCGCGTTCCTGGCACGCTTGGAGAGCGTCACCCTCCGTCATTTCCGGGCTCACTTCCACGGCATGACCCGCGTCGTCGCGCGACGTCCCAAGGCGGCCGTTCCCGCGGTTTCGACCGAACCGAATTGAGCTCATGAGATTTCGCAAAACCCTGGCCGAGCCGGAGGAGGCCATTGAGCTGAACCTGATCCCGCTCATCGACGTGATCATGTTCCTCCTGATCTTCTTCATCTCGACCACCAGCTTCATCGAGATGCCCGGGGTTTCGGTGGACAAACCGCAGGCCGCCAGCGCACGACAGGTCGAGAAGACCAGCATCATCTTCGCCGTCACCGGAGATGGCAAAGTGGCCTACGGTGGGAAAGAGATCGGCCTGGGTGGCGTCCGCCCCACGGTGAAGCGGCTGTGCTCGAAGGAACCCCTGCCCGTGGTGATTCAGGCGGATGAAGGCGCGCGGACGGGCATCCTCGTGCGCGTGATCGATGAGGCGAAGCTGGGTGGTGCCAAGGATGTGAGTCTGGCCACGGAGAAGGGTTGAGCCTGCATCGATCGGCCATGCGCAAGGTCTACCAACCCTCGGTCGGGAACGCGTCGATGGTCAGCTCACTCCTGATCGCGGCCGGGGCGGTGGCATTGATCTTCGGCATCATTCCATTCTCGCACCTGGTGGCGAAGCCTTCGCGCACCCTTGAATTGCGCAAGACCAGCGTGGTGGATCTTCCTCCACCGAAGGAGGACGAGCCACCTCCGCCCCCACCCGAGGCCCAATCCGAGGATGTCGCCCCACCGACGCTGGGCGAGGATCTTCCGCAGCCCCTGCCCATGATTGCCGACCTGGATTCCGCGGAGGGCGGCGGCGGGTTCCTGCCCGGCTTTGTAACCGCCGCCTCGAGGGCGGCGGCGGATTTGGGCGGCGGTCTCGACACCTTTGACGTGAGTGAGCTGGAAAAGCGCCCGGAAGTCGTCTCCCAGGTGGCACCAGTCTATCCCGCGGAATTGCGTAAAGCGCGGATCGAGGGCGTGGTCACGCTGGTCTTCCTCCTGGGGGAGGACGGCCGGGTGGAGGATCCCCGGGTCGAAAACTCATCGCGGCCTGAGTTTGAGAAGCCCGCCCTGGAGGCGGTGCGTCGTTGGCGTTTCCGACCGGGCATGAAGGACGGCCAGGCCGTGAAGACCCACATGCGCCTCCCGCTCCGCTTTCGCGTCGCCAACTCCTGAGCGCCCCCTTTACCAACCATGCATCCGAAGTTCATTCGAGCGGTGTTCCTGGCCCTGATGCTCTCCCTGGCCGGGCTGGAGGCGGAGGCGCAATCAGCGCGCGCGCGAAAGGACAAATCCGACGTATCCACGTCGGCGATCCCGGCGACCGCCCCGGTGAGCTTCGCTCCCGTCGCCCCCGATCATCCGCTGGCCAGCCTGTGGAACGATCCCGAGTTCACCCGTCGACTCCTGGGGAGTTACGGTTTCTTGTCCGAAGCGGAGCCCCGGCTGAGTGCTGAGGAACAGGCCGTCTACCGGGACCGCATCGTGCCCCTGCTTCGCGAGGATCCGAGGAAGGCGATCCCCGAGCTCGAATCCGCGTTGAAACCGGGGGCCTCCGCGGTTTTCGACTACACCCTGGGAACCATCTATTTTCAGTCGGAGGATTTCACCAACGCGGTCAAGCACTACGAGCAGGCGCTGGCGAAGTTCCCCGACTACCGACGCGCCCAGCGAAACCTCGGCCTGGCCCTGGTGCGCGACGGCAAGTACGAAGCGGCGGTCAAACCGCTTACCCGCACCGTGGCTCTCGGCGGCGGGGACGGACGCATCTTCGGGTTGCTTGGCTTTGTGCACCTCTCTGCCAGCCGGTTTGTCTCCGCGGAATCGGCGTACAAGCAAGCGGCGGTCTTCGAGCCGGAGAACCTCGAGTTCAAACTGGGATTGGTGAAGGCCTGCGTGGGAACTGGGAATCTGGACGCGGCGATTGCGATGCTCGATGAGCTCCTGCAGCAGAACCCGGAGAAGGAAAACCTCTGGGCTCTCCAGGCGAATGTCTTTCTCCAGAAGGAAAAACCGCTCAAGGCCATCGTGAATCTGGAGATCCTTCGGAAGATGGATAAGGCGACGGCGGCGCAGCTCAGTCTGTTGGGCGATCTCTATCTCACTCAGGACAGCCGGGACCTCGCCCTGGCCTCCTACCTGGCCGCACTCGATAAGGACGGCGGCAAGAATCCGGCCCGCGGGCTGCGGCCGGCCGAGATCCTGGCCAGCCGCGGCGCCGTGGCCGAAGCCGGTCAACTCCTGGAGAAGATGCGAGCCGGAGAGAAGCCGGCCGGCGAGGAAGAACTTCGCTTCCTTAAGCTCGACGCTCGCGTCGCCATGGCCGCCGGCGACGCCGAACGGGGCATCCGGATCCTAGAAGAGGTGGTGGAGCGGAGTCCGTTGGATGGTGAGGCCCTGCTGCTCGCCGGCGATCATTACGCCCGCAACGGGCAGCCCGAGAAGGCGGAGTTCCGCTACGACGCGGCCGGGAAACTCGAGAAGTTCGCACCCGACGCCCTCCTCAAGCACGCGCAACTCAAGGTGCAGCAGCAAAAGTATCCCCAGGCCGTCGAGTTGCTGCGGCGTGCTCAGAAGCTCAAGCCCCGGGACACCGTCGCCCGCTACCTCGAGCGCGTGGAGCAGGTCGCCGCCCGCGCTCGCTCCTGAGCATGCGTCCCCAGACCGATGCCATGCTACCCCCCGTCACGATGGGCCGGACCGTAGCCCGCTACGGTTCCCTGGCACGGCGCAGCATGGCTCTCGCTGTCCCACTACTCCGGGCGGGATGGTGTCTGCTCGCCTGGTTGAGCCTCGCCATGCCGGCGGTCGCTCAGGATACCGGCACGATCTCCGGGGTGATCATCGAAGGTTGGGATGGCCGGCCACTTGGCGGGGTTACAATCACCGTCCGCGGAACCACGCTGGCCGGCACCAGCGACGCCCAGGGCCGGTTCCAGCTCTCCGGCGTCCCAGTCGGTGACCAGACCGTCCGGTTCTCCCGTGCCGGATATGCCGCGGCCGTGGTCACCGAAGTGCGGGTGCTCGCGGGGCAATCCACCACCGTCAACGGCACCTTGCGTCCCGAATTCTTCGAGATGGAGGAATACGAGGTCACCGCCGAAGTGTTCCAAGAACAGGCGATCGCGATTCTTCAGGAACGCCAGGACTCCGCCTCCATCCTGGAGGCCATCGGCTCGGACCAGTTCCGCAAGCTGGGCGTCTCGGACGCAGCGGACATCATGACCAAGGTGACTGGCACTACGGTTGTCGAGGGCAAGTTCGCCGTCATCCGAGGCCTCGGCGATCGATACAACATCACCTTGCTCAACGGCGCGGAAATCCCGACTGCCGACCCGTACCGGCGCGCCGCCCAGCTGGACATGATCCCCGCCGGCATGATCGAACGCATGCTGGTCAGCAAGACCTTCACTCCTGATTTACCGGGCGGTTTCGCCGGAGGTGCTGCGAACATCATCACCCGCGCGTTTCCCGACAAGTTCAAGCTCAGTGTCTCGCTGGGTACAGAGTACAACACTCAGGCCACCGGCAACGAAAAGTTCCTGACTTATCGAGGCGGCGCCACGGATTGGGCCGCGTTCGACGACGGAACGCGCGAGCTCCCTCCGGCACTGCGTGCTGTCTCGGGGGCCGATCTCACAGCTCCGCCACGCGTCACCCGCGAAACGTCCCAGCAGGCCGCCGAACGCCGCGTCCAGGCCGACCGGGTGCAGGGTTATCTGAACTCGTTCGGGTCCACGCAATTCGCACCAACCACCGAGGCGCCTCCCCCTAACAACACCGGCTCACTCTCCATCGGCGACACTCGAAAAGTTGGCGAAGGCAAGCTGGGTTACCTCGCGGCGGTATCCTACTTGCGCAAGTTCTCCTTCTACGATGACGGTTACAGCGCGAAATACCGGAATGCGGAGATCGATCCCGAACCTTACGAGTCCTACGTCGACGCGCGATCCCTCACCGAGGTCAACTGGTCGGGCGTGGTGAATGTCGGCTACCAGTTGAACGAGGATCACGAGTTCGGGTTCAACTTCATCTACAACCGCAACGCCGAGGACATGGCTCGCCGTCTGACCGGGACCCGACCGGAAAACATCCCCGGTCTCGTCGTCGACCGCAGTTCGCTCCACTGGACTGAGCGGTACCTCCAGAACTTTCAGATGCTGGGGCGTCACGAATTCCCTGACTGGCTCGAAATGCGCGCCGACTGGCTGGTTTCACTGGCGGGCACCGGACAGGACGAGCCCGACCAGCGCTTCTTCAACTACGCGCGCAATGCCGATTTCACCGGCAATGTCGTCAACAACAACGCCCTCCCCGAGCCTTCGGTTCCCACCCGCAACTTCCGGAATCTGGAGGAGTCCAACCTCAGTGCGCGCTTCGACGATACCGTGAAGTTTCGCCTGATCGACGACCTGGAGACCGTATTTGGCCTCGGCACCTCGGTGAGCCTGTCGACCCGGGATTTCTTTCAAAAATCGTTCGCCTTCGAAACCGGGACTCGCGAGGACCTGGATCCTTGGACCGCCGCCGGTGATCCCAACTCTTACCTGACGTCCGAGAATCTCCAGTACACCACCGAGACCAACACGCGCGGTGCCACGAACTACATCTTCCCGCGCCGCTTCCAGACTCAGCAATTTGGCGACTATTCCTACTCCGGAAGTCAGGACCTCTTCGCGGGTTACTTTCGTGTCGAGCAGGCGTTGACCCCTTGGCTGAAGGTCCTGGGCGGTCTCAGACCCGAGAGCACCGACCTTCAGCTCATCTCGCTCTCGAATCGTGGCAATACCAACGCCGGGATCCAGAGATTGGATGTCCTCCCGTCGGCCGGACTTCTCCTCAACCTGACCTCAAACATGAACGTCAGGTTAAGCTACAGCGAGACCGTGGCGCGACCGACCTATCGCGAGTTTGCCCCCTACGAGGCGTACGATCCGTTCGGGGACGAGATCGTCCGTGGCAATCCAAACCTCCAGATGAGCGACATCCGAAACTATGACGCTCGGTGGGAGTGGTTCCCCGCCGCCGGATCGATCCTCTCAGTGGGTGGCTTCTACAAGGAACTGAAAAAGCCGATCGAAAAGGTCATCGTGACCTTCGGCGGAGGCATCGTGGGATTCGAGAACCGCGAGCAAGCCACCGTGTATGGCGCGGAGTTCGAGGCCCGCCAGAAGCTGGACATCGTCGATGACCTGCTCGCCGACTTCTCGGTCGGCTTTAACTTCTCGTACATTCTCTCCGAGGTGCCGCTCACCGCTCAGGAGAAGATCAACGATCCCAATTCCGAGGATCCACGCCAGCTGTACGATCAGTCCGAGTGGATCATCAACACCGATGTCAGCTGGGACAACCCGCGCTGGGGCACCACGGCCACGCTCGCCTTCAACTGGGCGGCGCCGCGAATTTATCTCGTCGATGTCGGCGGCCCCGATGTGTTCGAGCATCCGCCGATGATGATCGATCTGGTGGTCTCGCAGAAACTCTCCAAGCACTGGAAACTCCGCGTCTCCGGCAAGAACCTGGTTAACGCGGAGTTTCAGCGTACCTACGGCGATGTCGCCGACGAGCGGGTCTACTCTCGCAATACGCGCGGCGTCGTGTTCGGCCTTCAGGCCACCTACGAGTACTGATCCCGGGGCTCCCCTTCCTTCGGGAAACGTTTCCTGAGCGTCACCTTGGCGACGTCGGACTGTCGCCGCGGAGCGGTTCCTTGGCTTCTCCTGATTCGATCGCAGACCAACCTCATCCCATTCGCCCATTGATGAAACGTCTATCCAGACTACTCGGGGGTCTGCTCGCCTGTGCGGCAGTTCCCATGGCCCAGCTTCCGGCGAAGGCCGCCACCAACGAAATCTCAGGCGCGCTCACTGGAGAAGTGACCTGGTCGTCGACCAATACTTACCTGCTCACCAGCTACACTTATGTGCTGAGCAACGCGGTATTGCGCATCGAGGCGGGCACGGTGGTGAAAGGTCGGAATGGAACGGCGCCGAACTTCGGAACGCTGTTCGTCTGTCAGGGAGGCAAGATCCTGGCCGAAGGGACGGCGGAGAAGCCGATCATCTTCACGGCGGAGGACGACGACCTGGCGGATCCGGCGGACCTGTTGGCCACGGATCGTGGTCTGTGGGGCGGCTTGGTGATCTTGGGCAACGCTCGCATCAATAAGGCGGTCAATGCCGCCGGCGACGCGGCGACACCGAAGTACGAGGTGTTCGAAGGGCTCGAGGATCTGCAGATCGAAGGCCAGTATGTGCACCGATTCGGCGGAGCGAATGACGACGACAACTCCGGGGTGCTCCGGTACGTGTCGCTGCGGCATGGTGGACAGAAGCTCAGCCCGGACAAGGAGATCAACGGGGTGTCACTGGGCGGTGTGGGACGCGGGACGGTGGTGGAGCACGTCGAGGCGCTGTCGTTCGCCGATGACGGATTCGAGTTCTTCGGCGGCTCGGTGAACACGAAGTACTTGGTGAGCGCGTTCAACGACGATGACGGGTTCGACACGGACATGGGGTGGACAGGGAAGAACCAGTTTTGGTTCGGCATCCAGTCGAACGACAAGCGCGACAACGGGTCGGAGCAGAATGGTGAGCCGAACGAGCGCAATGACGGGACCGGCGTGCCGGCGGCCACGTACGAGGTGTACAACGCGACGTTGATCGGCGCCGGAGCCACGGCGGGCGGGACGGCGAACAACAACGGGATGCTGCTGCGGCGTTATGCGCAGGCGGGTTGGTACAACAGCATCTTCACGGATTTCAACGGACAGCCGCTCAAC